>NZ_JBEXKG010000138.1:0-20188 GCF_040609555.1 Streptomyces sp. NPDC004658 | reverse complement strand
CTTCCGTTACCGGCACTACGCGGCCGTGCGGCGCCTGCCGGTCGCCCTCGGCGGAGTCGCGGCGGTCGGCGCGGTGACGGCCGCGGCCCAGCTGCCGCCCGCCCGGCGCTGGCTGTCGGACCGGCTCAAGCCGGGTGACGGACCGAGCGCGCAGAAGCGGGCGAAGAGCTGGTTCTCGGTGCGGTTCGTCGGCGAGGGCGGCGGCCGGCGCGTGTTCACCGAGGTCGCGGGCGGCGACCCCGGGTACGACGAGACGGCGAAGATGTTCGCCGAGGCGGCCCTGTGCCTGGCGTTCGACGACCTGCCGCCCACGGCCGGACAGGTCACCACGGCCCAGGCGATGGGCGACGCCCTCACCGAGCGGCTGCGCGCGGCGGGGATCACCTTCCGGGTGGCGGCGCAGCGCTGACGGAAGCCGCCCGTCACGGCCGCCGCCGTGGGCTCCACCGCGGGGCCGGCTGCCTCTCTGCGACGATGGCAGCTTGTGCCGGACGAGATGCGAGGAGGCGGAGCAGCCGTGAAGTTCGTGCTCGAAGTGACCCTGGACGACGGCGCGATGGCGCGGGACCGGGTGGGCGAGCTGGAGCGCGTCCTGCGGTACTGGGGCGGCAATCTGCGCCATTACGCCCTCGAACCGGGCGACGGTTCGGCCGTCTACGACTCGGAGTACCGGGAGGTCGGCGCCTGGCGCGTCGCCGGGTCCTGATCCCCGTCGGCGGTCAGGCCCTGTGCCGCCTCGCGCAGCGCGCGTCGGCACAGGGCGTCCGCCCGGCGGGTGGTCTCGGGCAGCCGGTACCGCGGGGTCAGTGCCAGGGTGTGCGCCACGGCGTTGTCCAGGCCCACCCGGTGACCGACCGACACGAACACCGGCTTGACGCCGTCCCGGGTCCGCACGGCGCGCCCCACCTCCTCGGTCCCGGCGAGCAGCGGTGCCCAGCCGCCCCGGGCGGGCTCGGGGTCGTCGTACGCGAAGGTGAACGGGTTCTTGGCGACCCCGACGGTGGGCAGGTCCGTGAGCACACCCAGGTGGCTCGCCAGGCCGAAGCGGCGCGGGTGCGCCAGGCCGTAGCCGTCGCACACCACCAGGCCGGGCGGGCACGGCAGCCGGTCCAGGGCGGCGCGGACGGTGGGGATCTCACGGAAGGCGAGGAGCCCGGGCACGTACGGGAAGGAGACCCGGCCGACGGCCGTCGCCTCCGCGACGACGTCGAGGGTGGCGGCGTCCAGCACGACGGCCGCCGCCGCGACCAGGTCCAGGGCGTCGTCGTAGGCGACGTCGACCCCGGTGACCCGGCCCGTCCCGGGCGGCGGCCCGGGTTCGTCCAGCACCACCCGCCCGCGCAGCTCGTCCTGGACGGCGCGGGCCTCGTCCTCGGTGGCGGGCCAGCCCGCGGGTACGCCGACGATCCTCATGCCGTGTGACTGTACGGTCCCGCCACGGGCCGCCGGCCGGGCGGGGTAGGGTCGTGATCATGTTCGTACTGGAGCTGACCTACACCGCGCCGCTCGACGCCGTGGACGCCGTTCTGCCGGACCATGTGGCCTGGCTGGAGGAGCAGTACGAAAAGGGCCTCTTCCTGGCCTCCGGACGCAAGAACCCCCGCGACGGCGGAGTGATCCTCGCTGTCGCGGGGGACCGCGCCCGCATCGACGAGATCGTCGCGAGCGACCCGTTCACCGTCGCCGGTGTGTGCGCCTACCGCGTCACGGAGTTCCTCGCCACGAAGACGGCCCCGGAGCTGGCGCGTCACCGGCAGACACTGGACTGAAGTCGCCGCCGACCTCCTCGGGCATCGGGCCTGGCGGGCCGTCAGCCCTTCTTGGCGTTCAGCGCGCGCTGGAGTTCGTCCTTGTTCATGTGCGAGCGGCCCTCGATGCCGCGCTGCCTCGCCTCGTTGTACAGCTGGTCGCGGGTCGGGCCGTGCGAGCCGACCCTGTTGCCCGACCGCTGACCGCCGCGCTTGCCGGACGACATGTCCTGCGTCGAGCTGCGGCTGGCGGTCTTGGACTCGCCGGAGCGGGCGCGTTCCTTGTTCACCGTCCGCGCGGCGATCTCCTTGGCGCGCCCGGTGCTCTCGCCCCGGTCCTGCGCGCTCTTCTTGATGTGCTCGTACTGACGCTCACGCTTGGGGCTGGAACCGGCTGGCATGATCGCTCCCTTCCTTTGCGGCGGGGAACGAGTACCCGTGTTCGGCGACGCTTATCTCACCGGTTGCGCCGCGCCTCACCGTTCGAGCCGTGCCACCCGCCCCTGCTCGCCCGCCGCCCAGCAGCTCAGGTCGGGGGTGCAGGCGACGGTGTCGTACGAGCCGGTGTCGATCGTCCGCCAGGTGCGCCCGCCGTCGGTGGTCAGGTCGGTGCCGGTCGGGCCGACGGCCAGCGCGGCGGTGCGGCTGTGCGGGAGCCAGGCGGCGCCCGAGCGGTACGCGGGCGGTGGGGTGGTGGCGGGCCGCCAGGTGCGGCCGCCGTCTTCGGTGAACGCGGCGGCCCGCGGGGAGGGCTGGTCGGGGCGGTAGTCGCCGCCGACCGCGATGCCGTGGGTGCGGTCGCGGAAGGCCAGCGCGAAGACGCCCTTGGCCGGATCGCCCGCGGGGACCGGTGTGCCGGCGGCCGTCCAGGTGAGCCCGCGGTCGGCGGAGTGCAGCACGCGCGCGTGGGCGCCGCCGCCGGTGGCGAGCCAGACGTCCTTCGGGCCGGCGGTGACGAGGCACTGGCCGCTCGCGGCGAAGCCCGCCTCGCCGTCCAGCGCGGGCGGCATGCCGTCCGCGGACAGCACGCGCCAGGAGCGTCCGCCGTCGGCGGTGGACAGGATGCGGAACCTGCCGTCCACGGGGTCGCTCAGGGCGAGGCCGTGGCGGCGGTCGAAGAAGGCGAGGCAGTCGTAGAAGGCCTTCGGGTCGGTGTTGCGGAAGGACTCGGTCCAGGTCGTACCGCCGTCGTCGGTGCGGTAGACGCGGGAGGCCTCGCCCTCGCCGATGGCGAGCACCACCGCGCGTCGGGCGTCGAACGCCGTCACGTCCCGGAACTGCAGACCGGCCGCCCCCGGCGGGGAGACGTCCCGCCAGTGCGCGCCGCCGTCCGTGGTGCGCAGCACCGTGCCTTCGGTGCCGGCCAGCCAGGCGGTGCGCCGGTCGACGGCCGCGAGCCCGCGGAAACGGATCGTCGGCGTGCCGGGGTCCTTCGCCGCCCAGTGCACGCGCGCCGGGCCGGTGTCCGCCGCCGCGGGGTTCACGGGTCCGGCGTCGGCGCCCGGCTGCTCGGTGCCGGGGCCCGGCTGTCCCGGGCTCGCCCGGCCGGTGGTGCCCTGGGCGAGCGGACGGGCCTCGGCCGCCGGGACCGTCAGGGCGGCCAGTGCCGCCCCGCAGGCCACTCCCGCCGCCAGCAGCCGGCTCGTCCGTCCCCTGCGTCGCGTGCTCCCCAAGCGCCTCATGGCGGGCGAAGCTAGCCCCACTGCCCCGGCCCCGTCCAGAGGGCCTGCCGTGCCCCGCGCCGGCCGACGCGCGGGAACGGCCGTGCGCTGTGCGTGCATGAACGCGGTGACCGAGGTCACTCGTTCCCCGTGTGCACGCATCGGCCGTTTCCGTCGTCTCTTCCAGTGCCGGGTGCCGCACATCCGGGCGCAGTCCATCCGTCACGAGGGAGCAAGGCGTTGTCCACCGTCATCGAGCAGCCCGTAGAGGCCCGTCTCGTCGCCGCCGCACCGCGCATGCCGAGCATTCCCGCCACGCTGTGCTACGACCGGCGCGACCCGTTCGCCGTCCGCATGACGTTCCCCGCCCCGGCCACGCTGGAGGGCGTCGACGTGTGCTGGACCTTCTCCCGCGAGCTGCTGACGGCCGGTCTCCAGGGCGCCGAGGGCCACGGTGACGTCCGCGTGCGGCCGTACGGGTACGACCGCACGGTGCTGGAGTTCCACGCCCCGGAGGGCACCGCGATCGTGCATGTGCGCTCCGGTGAGATCCGGCGGTTCCTGGAGGCGACCAACGACCTGGTCCCCGCGGGCCTCGAACACCTCCAGCTCGACCTGGACCACGACCTGGCGGAGCTGATGCGCGACGCCTGCTGATGCGCGAAGCCCGCTGAGCGCTTCCCTCGTGAACGCCACGCGCGCGTGGGCGGCGCGGCGGTCGAATCCCGTTGACAGCGCTCCCCCGCCCTCCTACGGTGTACAGCGGTTCTGTTGCCGTCGATTGGAGAAGGACGTTGCTCGTCTGAGGTCCTGAGGCACCGCGTCGCACCGGTGAGGTGTGCGTGGCGTACGACCTCGGCGTCCGAGCCGTCCTCCGGCACAGGCCCTTTCCCGTGGCCTCCTTCCGTGCCCCAGACCTTTCGGTTTCCGCCTCGCGGTGTCTCGACACGCGTCCACCCGAACGCACCCGTCCCTCGCGAGGCGCCCATGTCTGCTTCCCTCACCTGCACCTCCCTGTCCTTCACCTGGCCCGACGGCACCGCCGTCTTCGACGGCCTGGACATCGCCTTCGGCCCCGGCAGGACCGGGCTCGTCGGCGTCAACGGATCGGGCAAGTCCACCCTGCTCAAGCTGATGGCCGGACAACTCGCACCCGCCGACGGCACCCTCAAGGCCACCGGCGAGATCGGCTACCTCCCGCAGAACGTCACGCTCGACACCGCGCTCCGCGTCGACGAGGCCCTCGGCATCGCCGGCCGGCGGGCCGCCCTGCACGCCATCGAGGCGGGCGACGTCGCCGAGGAGCACTTCGAGGCCGTCGGCGACGACTGGGACGTCGAGGAGCGCGCCCTGGCCACCCTCGGCGAACTCGGCCTCGGCCACATCGGCCTGGACCGGACGGTCGGCGAGGTGTCCGGGGGCGAGTCGGTGCTGCTGCGGCTCGCCGCGCTGCTGCTGCGCCGTCCCGACATCCTGCTGCTGGACGAACCCACCAACAATCTCGACCTGTACGCGCGCCGCCGGCTGTACCAGACGGTGGCCTCCTGGCCGGGCGTGCTGGTCGTCGTCAGCCACGACCGGGAACTGCTCGACCTGGTCGACCAGATCGCGGAGCTGCGCTCCGGGGAGGTCGCCTGGTTCGGCGGCAACTTCTCGGCCTACGAGGAGGCGCTGGCCGTCGAGCAGGAGGCGGCCGAGCGGATGCTGCGCGTCGCCGAGGCCGATGTGCGCAAGCAGAAGCGCGAACTGGCCGACGCCCAGGTCAAACTGGCCCGTCGCAAGCGGTACGGGCAGAAGATGTACGAGCAGAAGCGCGAGCCGAAGATCGTCATGGGGGCACGCAAGCGGGCCGCCCAGGAGTCGGCCGGCAAGCACCGCATCATGCACGAGGAGCGGCTCGCCGAGGCCAGGGAACGGCTGGACGAGGCGGTGGATGCGGTGCGGGACGACGACGAGATCCGTGTCGACCTGCCGTACACGGCCGTACCGCCGGGCCGGCAGGTGCTCACCCTGGAGAAGCTGGAAACGGCCTACCAGGCGCGCGTGCCGGGCATCCTCGATCTGCGCGGCCCGGAGCGGATCGCGCTCGTCGGCCGCAACGGCGCGGGCAAGACGACGCTGCTGCGGACCGTCGCCGGGGAGCTGGCGCCGGTGTCGGGCACGGTGACGGCCCATGTCCCGCTGCGGTTCCTGCCCCAGCGGCTGGACGTGCTGGACGACGACCTGTCGGTGGCCGAGAACGTCGCCCGGTTCGCGCCGGGTGCCACCAACAACCGGGTCCGGGCCCGGCTCGCCCGCTTCCTGTTCCGGGGCGCGCGGGCCGACCAGAAGGCGGCCACCCTGTCGGGCGGTGAGCGTTTCCGGGCCGCCCTGGCCGCGCTGATGCTCGCCGAGCCCGCGCCCCAACTGCTGCTGCTGGACGAGCCGACCAACAACCTCGACATGGCGAGCGTCCGGCAGCTGACCACGGCCCTGGAGTCGTACGAGGGCGCGCTGATCGTCGCCAGCCACGATCTGCCGTTCCTGGAGTCGATCGGGATCACCCGGTGGTTGCTGATGGAGGGAGGGGAGCTGACGGAGACGACGCCCGAGGCGCTGCGGGATCCCGCCTGACCGGCAGGGCGGCGGGGTCTGCGGCGAGACGCGCCGGGCACCGGAGGTTTGGCCCTGGCCCGGCCGCCCTGCATGATGACGGACCGGCGCCGTGTGAGCGGCGCCGGACCGCACCATCGCTCCGACCGATTCGAAAGGCCCCTCGTGCCCAGCAAGAAGGCCCTCGTCCGCCGCCCCAGCCCCCTCCTGGCCGACGGCCTGGTGACGCACATCCAGCGGGAGAAGGTCGACGTCGGGCTGGCCGGCGAGCAGTGGGAGGCGTACGTCGAGGCCCTGCGCGCGCACGGCTGGGAGATCATCGAGGTCGAACCGGCCGACGACTGCCCGGACTCGGTGTTCGTCGAGGACACCGTCGTCATGTACAGGAACGTGGCGTTGATCACCCGTCCCGGTGCCGAGTCGCGGCGGGCGGAGACCGCGGGCGTCGAGGAGGCGGTGGCCCGTCTCGGCTGCTCGGTGAACTGGATATGGGAGCCGGGCACGCTGGACGGCGGGGACGTCCTCAAGGTCGGCGAGACCGTGTACGTCGGCCGCGGCGGGCGGACCAACGCGGCCGGCGTGCAGCAGCTCCGGGCGGCCTTCGAACCGCTGGGCGCCCGCGTGGTGGCCGTACCCGTGAGCAAGGTGCTGCACCTGAAGTCGGCGGTGACGGCGCTGCCCGACGGCACGGTGATCGGGCACATCCCGAAGATCGACCGGCCGTCGCTGTTCCCCGGGTTCCTGGCGGTGCCGGAGGAGTCCGGCGCGCACGTGGTGCTGCTCGGCGGCGGCAAGCTGCTGATGGCGGCGAGCGCCCCGAAGACCGCGGAGCTGCTGACCGACCTGGGCCACGACGTGGTGACGGTCGACATCAGCGAGTTCGAGAAGCTGGAGGGCTGTGTGACCTGCCTCTCGGTGCGCCTGCGGGAGCTGTACGTCTGACCGGGTGACGGCGTCGCCCCGACAGCCCCGGGACCTGCGTGTCCCGGGGCTGTCGGGCATGGCCGGGCCGGGCGGGCGGGGGCGGGCTGATCAGCGGTTCTTTACAGCACGCTTAACCTACGGCTTCGTAACCTACGGATTCGTAGCCTACGATCACGTAGGTCCCCGGCACCGCTCGCCGGACCGTCCCCCTTCCTCCCCCGTTGTTCGCCGTCCCCCTGGAGTTCCTGTGACGATCACCTCCCCCCACCTCGGCAGCCCGTCCGTCTGGACCGACGCGCGGCTGCTGTACGCACTGGAGGAAGTGGTCGAGAGGGAGTTGAACCGGCACCTGAAGGTCGCCAAGGACTGGATGCCCCACGAGTACGTGCCGTGGAGCGACGGCCGCAACTTCCCCGGCCTGTTCGAGGACGGGGAGGCCTGGGACAAGGAGCAGTCCCAGGTGACGGAGATCGGCCGGATCGCCCTCGTGGTGAACCTGCTGACCGAGGACAACCTGCCGAGCTACCACCACGAGATCGCCTCGCTGTTCGGCCGCGACGGCGCCTGGGGCACCTGGGTGCACCGCTGGACGGCCGAGGAGGGCCGGCACGGGATCGTGATGCGGGACTACCTGCTGACCTCGCGCGCGGTGGACCCGGACAAGCTGGAACGTTTCCGTATGGCGCACATGAGCGAGGGTTTCGAGTCCGACAACCGGCACTCGATGCTGCACTCGGTGGCCTACGTCGCCTTCCAGGAGCTGGCCACGCGCATCTCGCACCGCAACACCGGCCACCAGTCCGGGGACCCGGTGTGCGACCGGATGCTGGCCCGCATCGCGACCGACGAGAACCTGCACATGGTCTTCTACCGCAACCTGCTGAAGGCCGCGTTCGAGCTGGCGCCCGACCTGACCATGCAGGCGGTGCGGGACGTCGTCGTGAACTTCCGGATGCCGGGTCACGGCATCCCCGGCTTCGAGCGGGCCGCCGCGCAGATGGCGATCGGCGAGGTGTACAACCTCCGCATCCACCACGACGACGTGCTGCAGCCGGTGCTGCGCTTCCTCAAGGTCCTGGAGATCGACGGCCTCGGTCCCGAGGGACGCCAGGCGCAGGAGGAACTCGGCATGTTCCTCGGCGGGCTGAACGCGGAGGCCTCGAAGTTCGACGAGAAGCTGGCCGCGCGGAAGGCCCGGATGGCGGCGCGCGCCGAGGGGTGACACCCCGCGCGCGGGCCTCTTCCGGGGCCCGGGCCCGGGGACGGCCTGCCGTGCGGGGGCGTCAGCGGGCGGTGCGGCGCAGGGCGAGACGCTCCTTCTCCGACAGGCCGCCCCAGACGCCGAACCGCTCGTCGTTGGCCAGCGCGTAGTCCAGACAGGCCGGGCGCAGCTCGCACATGGCGCAGATGCGCTTCGCCTCGCGCACCGAGCTGCCGGGCTCGGGGAAGAAGAAGTCCGGCCCGGTCTGCGCGCACAGCGCCTGCGCCTGCCAGGTGTCGTCGGCCGGGGTGATGGTTTCTGTGTGCATGGCCAGGAGCCTGCCCCACGCCGAAAAACGTTCGATCAACGTCGGAGAAACGCCGGGACCGGGGTCTGCGACCGCCCCGATGATGCTCCCCGCGGCCCGGCGGGTGCACGGCGGCGCGCCCGGCCGCGCGAAAACCAGGAGAACGCGTGCCGTCACGCTCGGTGAGAGTGGGGCGGTCCCGTGCCGCGCGGTGTTCCGGCGGCGATTGTCAGTGGGCGATGCCAGACTCGGCAGTGCACAGGACGGGACCCCTTGCGAGGAGGGCCGAAATGCTCACCACCCGGTTCGTCAACGGCGCGCCCAACTGGATCGACGTCGGCAGCCCCGACATCGAGGGCGCCGCCTCCTTCTACGGCGCCCTGTTCGGCTGGAGCTTCCGGTCGGCGGGGCCGGACGCCGGCGGTTACGGCTTCTTCCAGCTGGACGGCAGGACCGTCGCGGGCGGCATGCAGACCGGTCCCGACCAGGGGCCCCCGGCCTGGACGGTGTACTTCCAGAGCGAGGACGCCCAGGCCACCGCCAAGGCGGCCGAAGAGGCCCGCGGCAGAGTGCTGTTCCAGCCGATGGACGTGCTGGGCCAGGGCCGCATGGCGGTCCTCGCCGACCGGGCGGGCGCGCCGTTCGGCGTCTGGCAGCCGGGCCGGACCAAGGGCGTGGAACTGGCCGGCGAGCCCGGCTCCCTGTGCTGGGTGGAGCTGTACACGCCGGACATCGCCGCCGCCGCCGCGTTCTACCGCCGGGTGCTGGGCCTGGAGACCTCCGCGCCGTTCCCGGGCGGGACGTACACCTGTTTCAACCCGGACGGTGCCGGTGAGGACGCGATGTTCGGTGGGATGGTGCCGCTGGCCGACGATCCCACCGAGGCGGAGGCGGGTCCTTACTGGCTGCCGTACTTCGAGGTGGAGGACACCGACGCCGTGGTGGAGCAGGCGCAGCGCCTGGGCGGAACGGTGCGGTTGCCCGCGACGACCATGGAGGGCGTGGGCCGCATGGCCAGACTCGCCGACCCGTACGGGGTCCGCTTCGCGGTGATCAGGAGCGAGCGGCGGCAGGGCTGAGCCTCCGGCGTGCGCCCGTGGCCGACGTTCGCCGGGGTGGTGCGGCGGCTGGGGCCTCTCGTTCGGATCATGCCGGGCTCGCGGGCCCTGGCACCGCGCCCTGATCCGGCCTGATCCGAACGAACGACCCCTAGGCCGAGGCGCGGCGTATCAGGGTGGTCGGGAGGATCACTCCCGACGGCGGTGCCTCCTGGGCGGCGGCCGTCGTGGCCGTGCCCTCCCGGGCGCCGGACAGGCCGCGCAGCAGCAGGCGGGCCATCAGCCGTCCCATCTCCTCGATGTCCTGACGGACCGTCGTCAGCGGCGGGTCGGCCTGTTCGGTGACCGGCAGCATGTCGTCGAAGCCGACCACGGCCACGTCCTCGGGCACGCGCCGGCCGACGGCGCGCAGCACCCGCAGGGCGCCGAGCGCGGTGAGGTCGTTGGCGGCGAACACGGCGTCGACGTCCGGGCAGCGGTCGAGGAGTTCGCGCATGGCGCGTTCGCCGCCGGATGGGGTGAAGTCGCTCTCCTCGACCAGCCGGGGATCATACGCGCCCAGGACCTCGGTCATGGCGTCCCGGTAGCCGTCGAGCCGGTCCACCGCCGAGGTCTGGTCCAGCGCACCGGTGATGTGGGCGACGCGCCGGCGGCCGAGGTCCAGCAGATGCCGGACGGCCGCGCGGGCCCCGCCCCTGTTGTCGCAGTCGACGTACACCACGCCCGGGTCCGACGCCCTGGCGTCCGCGCCCCAGTCGGGGCGCCCGCCGAACACGGTGGGCACGCCGGCGTCGTGGATGAGACCGGGCAGCGGGTCGTCCAGGTGCAGCGAGAAGACGAGCGCGCCGTCGACGTGGCCGCCGGCGAGATAGCGGGCCACGCGCGCGTGGTCGGCGCGGCCCTCGGTGAGCAGCAGCACCAGCTGGTTGTCGTGCGCGGTCAGTTCCTTGCTGATGCCGCGCAGCTGGAGGGCGAAGAAGGGGTCGGCGAAGACCCGGCTCTCGGGCTCGGCGATGACGACCGCGACGGCGTCGTGCCGCCGGGTGACGAGGCTGCGCGCCGCCTGGTTGGGGACGTAGCCCAGCTCCTCCACGGCCCGCCGGACCCGCTCGGCCAGGGGCTCGCGGACCCCGTCGCCGCCGTTGACCACGCGGGACACGGTGGCCCGGGACACCCCGGCCCGCGCGGCCACGGCCTCCAGCGTGGGACGCGACACTGCCTCGGTCACTTCGGACTCCTCATCGGCGGCTGCCGATCAGGATAGCCGCGGGACGCGGGGCCGGCCGGTGCCGGGACGGGACGGTACGCGGGGCCGGGCGGGTCTCAGGGCGACGGCTCGCGGCGGGCGCGGCTCGGCTGGACCCGTTTCGGTTCGCCGGGCATCTTCGGGTACTCCGGCGGGTACGGCAGGTCGCCCAGCCCGTGGTCGTGCTCGTCCTGGCGGGCCAGTTCCAGGAGCGCGTCCAGGGAGTAGGCGTGGTCGTCCATGTCGGCGTGCACGTCACCGAGTTCGGCGAACCGTGCCGGCATGGTGGCGAGGTCGAAGTCGCGGGGCTCGGCGACACCGACCTCCTCCCAGCGCAGCGGCGCCGAGACGGGAGCGTGGGGGCGGGGACGTACCGAGTAGGCGGAGGCGATCGTGCGGTCCCTGGCCGTCTGGTTGTAGTCGAGGAAGATGCGGCTCCCGCGCTCCTCCTTCCACCACTTGATGGTCACCCGGTCCGGCATCCGGCGCTCCATCTCCCGGCCGACCGCGATCGCCGCGCGGCGCACCTGCGTGAACGTCCAGCGCGGTTCGATGGGGACGAAGACGTGCAGACCCCGGCCGCCGGAGGTCTTCGGCCAGCCGCGCAGCCCGCCGAACTCGTCCAGCACCGCCCGCAGTTCCTGGGCGGCGCGGGCCGCGTCGGCGTAGTCGGTGCCGGGTTGCGGGTCGAGGTCGATGCGGAGTTCGTCGGGATGGTCGACGTCGGTGGCACGGACCGGCCACGGGTGGAAGGTGAGGGTGCCGTACTGGGCGGCCCACACCACGGCCGCCTCCTCGGTCGGGCACATCTCGTCGGCGCTGCGCCCGCTCGGGAAGGTGATGTGGGCCGTCGGGATCCAGTCGGGCATGCCCTTCGGTGCCCGCTTCTGGTAGAACCACTCGCCGCCGACGCCGTCCGGGTAGCGCTCCAGGGTGGTGGGGCGGTTGCGCAGGGCGCGCAGGATGCCGGGGCCGACGGCCGCGTAGTACCGGGCGAGGTCCAGCTTGGTGAAGCCCCGCTCCGGGAAGAACACCTTGTCCGGGCTGGACAGCCGTACGATCCGGCCGGCCACCTCCAGTTCCACCGCAGCACCCATGCGGCCACGGTAGGCGCACCCCACACAGCTCGCATACCGGGCATACGCGTACAGATGCGAGCGGAACCCGATGCATGCGAGCAGAATCGGAGTCATGGATCTGCCCGTCATGCCGCCCGTGAAGCCGATGCTCGCCAAGTCGGTGGCCAGGATCCCGCCGGGGATGCACTACGAGGCCAAGTGGGACGGCTTCCGGTCGATCGTGTTCCGGGACGGCGCCGAGGTCGAGCTGGGCAGCCGTACCGGAAAGCCTCTGACCAGGTACTTTCCCGAGCTGGTCGAGGCCCTGAAGGAGCGGCTGCCCGAGCGGTGCGTGGTGGACGGGGAGATCGTCATCGCGCGGGGCGGCCGGCTGGACTTCGACGCGCTGACCGAGCGCATCCATCCGGCGGCCTCCCGGGTGCGGATGCTGGCGGAGAAGACCCCGGCCTCCTTCGTCGCCTTCGACCTGCTGGCCCTGGACGACCACGCCCTGCTGGACGTGCCGCTCACCGACCGCCGCGCCCTGCTGGACCGGGCCCTGGCCCGGGCGACGCCACCGGTGCACGTGGCGCCGTCGACGACCGACATCGAGGTGGCCCGGCAGTGGTTCGAGCGGTTCGAGGGCGCCGGCCTCGACGGGGTGGTCGCCAAGCCGCTCACCCTGCACTACCTCCAGGACGAGCGGGCGATGTTCAAGATCAAGCACGAGCGCACGGCGGACGTCGTCGTCGCCGGGTACCGCTTCCACAAGAGCGGCCCGGTGGTGGGCTCACTGCTGCTGGGGCTGTACGACGAGCAGGGCCGGCTCCAGCACGTGGGCGTGTCGGCCGCGTTCGCCATGAAGAGGCGCGCCGAGCTGGTCGAGGAGCTGGAGCCGATGCGCATGGACGACGTCTCCGGGCACCCGTGGGCCGCCTGGACGGACGAGACCGCGCACGAGACGGCCCGGCTGCCGGGCGCGCCGAGCCGCTGGTCGGGCAAGAAGGACCTGTCGTGGGTGCCGCTGCGGCCGGAACGCGTGGCCGAGGTGGCGTACGACCACATGGAGAACGGCCAGCGCTTCCGGCACACGGCCCGCTTCCGCCGCTGGCGCCCGGACCGTACACCGGAGAGCTGCACGTACGCCCAGTTGGAGGAGCCGGTGCGGTACGACCTCGCGGAGATCCTCGGCGAGAAGGGCGAGAAGAGCGAGGGGGGCGGGAGGGACGACGGCGGAGCGGGCGGCGGCTGAGCGGCCACGGCTACGGCTACGGCCGCATGAGGACCTTCACCGCGCCGTCCTGCTTGCGCTGGAACATCTCGTACGCGTGCGGCGCCTGCGCCAGCGGCAGCCGGTGCGTGGCGAAGTCCTCGACACCGAGGGGGTCCTCGTCCGTCAGGTAGGGCAGGATCCGGTCGGTCCAGCGGCGGACGTTCGCCTGGCCCATGCGGAGCTGGATCTGCTTGTCGAAGAGGGTCAGCATCGGCATCGGGTCGGCCATGCCGCCGTAGACACCGCTCAGCGAGATCGTGCCGCCCCGGCGGACCAGGTCGATCGCCATGTACAGGGCGCCCAGCCGGTCGATGCTGAAACGCTCGGCGAGCGGCGCGCTGATCTTGCGGGGCATGAGCGCGGTGGCCTGCTGGGCGAGCTTGGCGGCGGCGCTGCCGTGGGCCTCGGTGCCGACGGCGTCGATCACGGCGTCCGGGCCCCGGCCGCCGGTCTCGTCCCGGATCGCGTGGACCAGCGACTTCTCGTTGTCGAAGGCCCGGATGTCGTACGTCTCCACCCCGCGCCGCTGGGCGCGGGCGAGCCGCTCGGGCACCAGGTCCACGCCGAAGACCCGCTCCGCGCCCCGGGCCTTGGCGATCCGGCAGGCCATGTCGCCGATCGGGCCGAGGCCGAGGACGGCGAGGGTGCCGCCGGGCGGGACGGCCGCGTACTCGACGGCCTGCCAGGCGGTCGGCAGCACGTCGGAGAGGTATACGAACCGGTCGTCCGGCGGGCCCTCGGGCACCTTGATCGGGCCGAACTGTGCCTGCGGGACGCGCAGGTACTCGGCCTGGCCGCCGGGGACGGAGCCGTACAGGCGGCTGTAGCCGAAGATGGCGGCGCCCATGCCCTCGGCGCTGACCTGCGTGGTCTCGCACTGGGTGGGCAGTCCGGTGTCACACATGAAGCAGTGCCCGCAGGCGATCTGGAACGGCACCACGACCCGGTCGCCGGGACGCAGGTCCGGCACCTCGGGGCCGACCTCCTCCACGATGCCCATGGGTTCGTGGCCGAGGACGTCGCCCGGGCTCATGAACGGGGTGAGCACTTCGTACAGGTGCAGGTCGGAGCCGCACAGTCCGGTGGATGTGACGCGGATGACGGCGTCCGTGGGCTCCTCGATCCTCGGGTCGGGCACGTCCTCCACCCGGACGTCCCGCTTGCCCTGCCAGGTGACTGCCTTCATGGGGTCGTGCTCCCTTGGTCGCGTACGGCTGCTGTCGCGTACAGCCGCGTCCCGTGAGTGCGGTGGCCTCCGGGTACCCCCCGCCCACCGCCGCCGAACCCCGAGCTGTGCGCGCAGGTGGAAGGCGGGCCGAGCCCGAGCCGGCTGCCGGCGGCCACCACGGCCACGACCTTCGAGGTCGGTACCGGTGCCGTCAGCCCTGCGCGGCCAGCGGCTCCGCGGGGTTGCGCAACTCCTCGGCCGCGTCCGCGACCCGGCGGATCAGGTCGAAGAAGACGGCCTGTTCCTCGGCGGACAGCGGGGCGAGGAAGACCTGGTTCATCCGGGCGGTCCGCACGGTCAGTTTGCGGTGGGTGCGCAGGCCCTCGTCGGTGAGACGGAGCAGGAAGCGCCGGCCGTCCCGGGGGTCGCGCACCTTGTGCAGCAGCCCCCGGCGGTCGAGCCGGCTGATGACCTCGGCGATGGTGGAGCGGTCCAGGCCGACCCGCTCCCCCACGGTCCGCTGGTCGAGCCCGGGTTCGGCGACGAGGGCGTTCATGACGGCGAACTGCGGCGAGGTGATCTCCTCCGAGACCATCGTGTTCCACAGCAGGTAGTGCGCCTGCTGGAGCCGCCGGGCCAGGTGCCCGGGATGGGTGGCGAGGTCCACCGCGGCCATGTGCGCTCCCCTGGTCGTTTCGTTGGTGCACTGAACGATACCCGGCGCCCGACCCCATGTCTCGTCTCGACCGTCGCACCGATCCCAGGTATTGACGGTCTCCGCCTCCAGTGGCAGCGTGAGCAGCACCTCGCTGAAATAGTCAGTGTCCTGACTATCAGCTCCTGGGAACCGGAGAGACGGAGCTTCACGGATGGACAAGGTGGTCGCCACGGCCGTGGAGGCGGTGGCCGATGTGCCGGACGGCGCGTCGCTCGCCGTCGGCGGGTTCGGGCTCAGCGGTGTACCGAACGTGCTGATCCAGGCGCTGTACGAGCGCGGCGTCGGCGGCCTGAGCGTGGTGTCGAACAACTGCGGGGCGATGGAGTCCGGGCTGGCGGTGCTGCTGGCCGCGGGGCGGATCGCCCGGGTGACCGGGTCCTACATCGGCGCCAACAAGGAGTTCGCGCGTCAGTACCTGGCCGGTGAGCTGGAGGTGGAGCTGATCCCGCAAGGCACGCTGGCCGAGCGGCTGCGCGCGGGCGGCGCCGGCATTCCCGCCTTCTACACCCCGGCCGGGGTCGGCACCCAGGTCGCCGAGGGCGGGCTGCCCTGGCGCTACGACGGCTCCGGCGGGGTCGCGCTGGCCTCGCCGCCGAAGGAGGTGCGGGAGTTCGACGGCGTGGAGTACGTGCTGGAGCGGGGCATCCGTACCGACTTCGCGCTGGTCAGGGCCGCGAAGGGGGACCGGCACGGGAACCTGGTGTTCAACCGGTCCGCCCGGAACTTCAACCCGCTGGCCGCGATGGCGGGCCGGGTGACGATCGCCGAGGTGGAGGAGTTGGTGGAGCCGGGGGCGATCGATCCGGACGCGGTGCACCTGCCGGGTGTCTTCGTGCAGCGGGTGGTGGCGCTCACCCCGGAGCAGGCGGCGGACAAGCGGATCGAGCAGCGGACGGTTTCCGCGCCAGCGGCACGAGGGACGGTGAGCGGCTGATGGCCTGGACACGCGAGGAGATGGCCGCCCGCGCGGCGCTGGAGCTGAGGGACGGGCAGTACGTCAACCTGGGCATCGGCCTGCCGACGCTGATCCCGAACCACCTCCCGGAGGGGGTCGAGGTGGTGCTGGAGTCGGAGAACGGCATCCTGGGCACCGGCCCGTACCCCACCGAGGACCAGGTGGACCCGGATCTGATCAACGCGGGCAAGGAGACGGTGACCGTCCTGCCGGGGGCGTCCTTCTTCGACTCGGCGCTGTCGTTCGCGATGATCCGGGGCGGGCACATCGACGTGGCCGTGCTCGGCGCGATGCAGGTGTCCGCCGGCGGCGACCTGGCCAACTGGGCGGTGCCGGGGAAGCTGGTCACCGGGATCGGCGGCGCGATGGACCTGGTGCACGGCGCCCGTCAGGTGATCGTGGTGATGACGCACACCGCGAAGGACGGCTCGGCGAAGATCCTCAAGGAGTGCACGCTGCCGCTCACGGGCCGGGCATGTGTGAACCGGGTCATCACCGATCTGGCCGTCCTGGACGTCACGCGTCAGGGCCTCACGCTGACCGAGACCGCACCGGGCGTGAGCGTTGACGAGGTCGTCGCCAAGACCGACGCGGAACTGACCGTTGCGGAGGCTTGGCTGTGAACTCGGCTTTCACCCGGAATCCCGTGTACATCGTGGACGCCGTTCGCACCCCGATCGGCCGCTACAACGGCGGACTGTCCGCCGTCCGCCCCGACGACCTGGCCGCCCACACCCTCCGCGAACTCCTCGCCCGCGCCCCGGAGCTGGACCCCGCCCGGATCGACGACGTCTACTTCGGCAACGCCAACGGCGCCGGCGAGGAGAACCGCAACGTCGCCCGCATGGCGGCCCTGCTCGCCGGTCTGCCGACCTCCGTGCCGGGCGTCACCGTCAACCGGCTGTGCGCCTCCGGCCTGGAAGCGGTGATCCAGGCGGCCCGTGCCATCGCGGTCGGCGACGCCTCCGTCGCCGTCGCCGGCGGGGTGGAGTCCATGACCCGGGCGCCGTACGTCCTGCCCAAGTCCGACAAGCCGTTCCCGGCCGCCCACACCGAGCTGTACTCGACCACGCTCGGCTGGCGCATGGTCAACCCGGGGATGGACCCGCAGTGGACCGTACCGCTGGGCGAGAGCGCCGAACTGATCGCCGACAAGCACCGGATCACCCGCGAGCAGCAGGACGAGTTCGCCCTCGGCTCCCACCGCAAGGCCGCCGCCGCGCAGGAAAAGGGCCTGTTCGACGCCGAGTTGACGCCCGTGCCGGTTCCGCAGCGCAAGGGCGGCCCGGTCCTCTTCGGCGCCGACGAGTCCGTACGGCCGGACGCCTCCCTCACCGCGATGGCGAAGCTCGCGCCGTCGTTCCGCACAGAGGGGGGCACGGTGACCGCCGGCAACGCCTCTCCGCTGAACGACGGCGCGGCAGCCCTCCTCCTCACCGACGAGGCGGGCCTGCGGGCCACCGGCCGGGAGCCGCTGGCCCGGATCAGCGCGACCGGCGTCTCCGCGACCGACCCGCACTACTTCGGGCTGGCCCCCGTCGAGGCCGTCAACCGGGCACTCGCCAAGGCGGGCACGTCCTTCGGCGAACTGTCCGTGCTGGAGCTGAACGAGGCCTTCGCCGCCCAGGTGCTCGGCTGCCTCGCCGAATGGCCCCGGTTCGACCCGGCGATCCTCAACCCGCAGGGCGGGGCGATCGCGCTGGGCCATCCGCTCGGCGCCTCCGGAGCCCGGCTCGCCGGGACCGTCGCCCACCAGCTCGCCCGCCGGGGCTCCGGCACCGGCGTGGCCACCCTCTGCATCGGCGTGGGCCAGGGCCTCGCGCTCGTCCTCGAACGGTAGGACCCGGCCCTCGTCCCCGAACGCACACCGCAGACTTCCTCCCCGAACGCAAGGAAGCGTCAGGTATCCCCATGCCTCTCACCCAAGCCGACATCGACCGGGAGATCGCCGCCGCGCACGCCGCCTACGAGAAGCGTGTCGCCGACGGCGCTCCCGTCGAGCACCACCCGCGCCGCGACTACGCGCCGTACCGTTCCTCCGTGCTGCGCCACCCCGAGCAGCCCCTGGTGGCGATCGACACCAGCCAGGACCCCGAGCTCGTGGAGCTGCACTCCCCCGCCTTCGGTGAGCGCGACCTCGCCGAGGTCGACAACGACCTCACCCGGCAGCACACCGGCGAGCCCATCGGCGAGCGGATCACCGTCTCCGGGCGGCTGCTGGACCGGCACGGGCGCCCGGTGCGCGGCCAGCTGATCGAGATCTGGCAGGCCAACTCGGCCGGCCGCTACGCGCACCGGCGCGAGCAGCACGACGCCCCGCTGGACCCGAACTTCACCGGCGTCGGCCGCACCCTCACCGACGCCGAGGGCCGCTACCACTTCACCACGATCCAGCCCGGCCCCTACCCGTGGCGCAACCACGTGGGCGCCTGGCGCCCGGCCCACATCCACTTCTCGGTGTTCGGCACGGCGTTCGCCCAGCGGCTGGTGACGCAGATGTACTTCCCGAACGACCCGCTCTTCCCGTACGACCCGATCCTGCAGTCCGTGACCGACGACGCGGCCCGGCAGCGGCTGGTCGCCACCTACGACCACAGCCTGTCGGTGCCGGAGTTCTCCCTCGGCTACCGCTGGGACATCGTGCTGGACGGCCCGGCCGCCACCTGGACGGAAGAAGGACGCTGACCGCCATGACGATCACCGACCCGGGCAGCCCGGACCAGGTGCTGCCCACCCCGTCCCACACCGTCGGCCCGTTCTACGGCTACGCGCTGCCCTTCCGCGGCGGCGAGGAGATCGCGCCGCTCGGCCACCCGGACACGGTCACCGTGCACGGGTACGTCCTCGACGGCGCCGGCGACCCGCTGCCCGACGCACTGATCGAGCTGTGGGGCCCGCGTCCCGACGGCACCGTCCCCCAGGTGGACGGCTCCCAGCGGCGCGACCCGGCCACGGGTGGCCATCTGGGCCGCAACGGCGTGGAGTTCACCGGCTGGGGCCGCGTCCAGACCGACGCGGACGGCCACTGGTACGCCCGTACGCTGCGGCCCGGCGCACGCGGGCGGAACGCGCCGTACCTCAGCGTCTGCGTCTTCGCGCGCGGCCTGCTCGTGCACCTGTTCACCCGGATCTACCTGCCGGGCGACGAGGCCGCGCTGGCCGCCGACCCGCTGCTCACCCGGGTGGGCGACCGGCGCGACACGCTGATCGCGAGCGCGGAGGCGGGCGGCGCCTACCGTTTCGACATCCGCCTTCAGGGCGAAGGCGAGACGGTCTTCCTGGAGTTCGAGTGACATCTGCCTCCCCTCCCCGCGCCGATGCCGGCCTGCTCGCCCCGGAGTGGGGGCGGTCGGGCGCCGTGTCGGAGACGAGCGACCACGCGTATCTGCGGGCCCTGCTCGACGCCGAGGCCGCGCTGACCCGGGCGCAGGCCGCGCTGGGTCTGGCCCCGGCCGGGGCCGCGACGGCCGTGACCGAGGCCGCCGTGCCGGACCGGTTCGGCATCGGTTCCCTTGCGGCGCGGTCCGCGGAGGGCGGCAACCCGGTCATCCCGCTGGTCGCCGACCTGACGGCGGCGGTCGGCGAGGAGTACGGACCCTACGTCCACAGGGGCGCCACCAGCCAGGACATCATGGACACGGCGACGATGCTGGTCGCCGTGCGCACCCTCGGCCCGGTCCTGGCCGATCTCGGGCGCACCGAGCGTGCGCTGGCCCGCCTCGCCGCCGCCCACCGGGACACGGTGCTGCCGGGGCGGACGCTCACCCAGCACGCCGTGCCCACGACATTCGGGCTGAAGGCGGCCGGCTGGCGCTCGCTCGTCCTGGACGCGCGCGACCGCGTCACCCGGGTCCGGGAGTCGCTGCCCGCCCAGCTCGGCGGCGCCGCCGGGACCCTGGCGGCCCTCCGGGCGTACGGCGCCGAGGACGCGACCGCGCTGACGCGGGCCTACGCCCGCGAAGCCGGCCTCGCCGCACCGGCGTTGCCCTGGCACACCCTGCGTACCCCGGTCGCGGACCTGGCGGGGTGCCTGGCGTTCGCGGCGGGAGCGCTGGGCAAGCTCGCCGTGGACGTCCTGACGCTGGCACGCACCGAGTTCGGCGAGGTGAGCGAGGGCAGCGGCGGCGGCTCGTCGGCCATGCCGCACAAGGCGAACCCGGTGCGCGCCACCCTCCTCGCGTCCGCCGCCCGGCGCGCGCCCCAGCTCGCGGCCACGCTGTACGGCTCCCACTCGGCGTGCCAGGCACCCGCCGGCCGCTCGTCCTCGGCGGCGAGGGAG
>NZ_JBEXKG010000137.1:0-20219 GCF_040609555.1 Streptomyces sp. NPDC004658 | reverse complement strand
CGTAAGGGGCAGTTTTCGGCCATGATCCCGGGGTTGCTTCTTTCCTGTCGGTGTCCTTGACAGCGCATCTGGCCTGCGGGCATTCTCCTGCCGTCCGGAGCCGGTGACGGCCGCCGCCACACCCACGACGGCCCCCGAGGCCGCCGTCGAGACGGTGACCGCGGTGGAGGGCCCCGCAGTCCTCGACACCCCGGAGAAGCCGCGCCGCCGCCGCACCCGGAGGTCGGCCGCGACCGAGTCCGCTGTGACCCCGGTCCAGGCCGAGTCCCCGGCGACCGCGCCGACCGAGGACAAGGCGCCGGTGGCGGAATCCGTGGCCGAGCCCGTGGCCGAGCCCGTGATCGCGGACAGCCCGGCGGCGGAGACCCCGGCCGCGGAGACCAAGCCGCGCCGCCGCACCCGCAAGACGGCCGAGCCTGCCGCCCCGGCGGAGCCGGCCCTGGACACGGCCGAGCCCACCGAGGCCAAGCCGCGCCGCACCCGGAAGACCACGGCTGCCGCCGAGGCCGCCGCGGACACCGCGGAGGCCACCGAGGCCAAGCCGCGCCGCACGCGGAAGACCGCGGCAGCCGAGCCGGAGACGGCCGAAGCCACCGAGGCCAAGCCCCGCCGCACCCGCAAGACCGCGGCAGCCGCGGAAGCCCCCGAGGCGGAGGCCAAGCCGCGCCGGACCCGGAAGACCGCGGCAGCCGCCGAGACCGCCGTGGACACCGCCGAGCCCACCGAGGCCAAGCCCCGCCGCACCCGCAAGACCGCGGCAGCCGCAGAAGCCGCCGTGGACACCGCCGAAGCCACCGAGGCCAAGCCCCGCCGCACCCGCAAGACCACGGCAGCCGCGGAAGCCCCCGAGGCGGAGGCCAAGCCGCGCCGGACCCGGAAGGCGGCCACCGCCGCCGTGGAGGCGGCCGACGGGGAAGCGGTCACCGCTCCGAAGGCGCGACGGACCCGTAAGGCCGTTGCCGAGGCGGCTGCGCCGGAGATCCCGGCGCAGGCCACCGAGGAGCCGGAGGTCAAGCCGCGGCGCCGGACCCGCAAGGCCACGGCGCCCGCTGCCGAGGCGGCCGGTGAGAGCGCCGAGACGGCGCCCAAGCCGCGCCGGACCCGTAAGGCGACGGCGGCCGTCGAGGCTCCCGAGGCCTGACGCCCCGCCGCGTGAGCGGCAGCGCCGGCGCACATGCCGGTCCGATGGCCGGGTTCACGACAGTGGACCCGGCCATCGGCGTTCTCAGAGGCGCGTTTTCAGAGGCGCGTTTTCAGGAGCGCGTTCTCACAGGCGCGTTCTCGGAGCAACCCCCCACCCCGTCGCCCAACCACCCCGTGGCCCGCCCCTCCCGACCGGACGCCCCCGTGCCCTCCCGATAACCTCTCCCCATGAGCAGGCCCCCCACCTTCGTCCCGCCCCCCGGCGCCCGCGCGTACTCCCTCCGGACGGCGCGCGGTGCGTTCGCCGTGGTCGACGCCCCTGTGGCCGTCGGTGTCGAGCCGAAGGGCGTCGCACTGCTGCTGCCGGGGTTCACCGGCAGCAAGGAGGACTTCAACCCGCTGCACGTGCCGCTCGCCGCGCGCGGGTACCGGAGCGTCGCCGTGGACGGGCGGGGCCAGTTCGAGTCGGACGGACCGGAGACGGACGAGTCGGCCTACGCCCAGGAGGAGTTGGCGCGGGACGTGCTCGCGCAGGTGGAGGCGATCGGCGGCCCGGTGCATCTGCTGGGGCACTCCCTCGGCGGCCAGATCGCGCGCGCGGCCGTACTGCTCGACCACACGCCCTTCCTGTCGTTCACCCTGATGGCTTCGGGCCCGGCGCAGATCTCGACGCCCCAGCAGGAGCGCGTGAAGCTGCTCCGGGACGCGCTCGCGGTGCTGAGCATGGCGGAGGTCTGGGAGACGATCCAGGCGATGGAGCCGCCGGAGGAGACGGAGACGCCGGCACTCGACGCGGGCCTGGACGACCGCGACGACCTGCGGCGCCGCTGGCTGGGCACCAAGCCCGGCCAACTCCTCGCCACCGGCCGCCAGTTGTGCACGGAACCGGACCGCGTCGCGGAACTGGCGGCCGTACCGCTGCCGTTCCACGTGCTGTCGGGTTCGCGGGACGACACCTGGCCGCTGCCGCTGCTCGACGACATGGCGGTACGGCTGAAGGCGCGCCGGACGGTCATCGAGGGCGCCGAGCACTCCCCCAACACCGACCGCCCGCGGGAGACGGCCCGCGCGCTCGCCGACTTCTGGGACGACGCCCCGGGCGTCCCGCGGTAGGGCGAACGCCTAGTACTGCGACTGGAGGTGCTCCCAGAAGCCGTCCCTGAGCGCCCGCCGCAGGTCCGCCTGGCCGCGCAGCGAGTACTGGAGCAGTTCCTCGGCCTCGACCAGCAGGTCCTGGTCGACGGGGCCGGGCAGGTAGGGGTGGCCGGGGAACAGTTCGACCAGCGCTTCGCGGCCCCGGGAGGCGAGCCATCGCGCCGCGATCTGTGCGCCGACGAAGCGCACGTCCTCGCGGCTGGGGCGGGTGCCGCCGGCGGCCTCGAACGCGGCGGCGGTGCGCCGGGAGACGTACGGCTTGAAGAACTCCAGGTCGAAGGTGCGCTGGCTGTCGACCTCCCAGAGCAACGGCTCGGCCTGGTTGCGGCCTTCGGGCGCCTCGATGCCCCAGAGGTGGACGCGGGCGCCGTAGCCCTGGGCGGCCTCGACCGCCGAGACCAGGTCCTCGTCGCCGCCGAGGAGGGCGGCGTCGCTGATCGCGCGGTGCCGCGCCAGTGACTCCAGGTCGGTCCGGATCAGCGAGTCGACACCCTTCTGCTGGTTGTTGGCGTTGAGGTTGCCGAGGCGGACCTTGACGTCGGGCAGTTCGGCGATGACCTGCTGCTCGGCGGTGTGGATGCGGCGCCGGGCGCCGTCGTACCAGTAGACGCGCAGCAGCCGGCTGTCCGCGAAGATGCTGCGCGCCTTGTCGATGAGGGCGTCGATCAGGCCCTCGGCGTCCAGGTCGAAGGCGCGGCGGTCCTCGGTCCCGGCGACCAGCCGGCCGACGGCGGCGTACAGGTAGCCCGCGTCGACGAAGATCGCATGGGTGGAGGGTGTCTTGGCCACCTCGGCGAGCATGCGTTCCAGCAGCTCGTTCGTGCGGTCGATACGGGCGCCGAGGGCGGCCAGGTCGTCGTTCATCAGCTCCATTGTCCCGGCGGTCACCGTGCGAACACAACCGGTACCGGTTGGTCCGTCCCCGGCCTCCGACGTGTCGCTTACCGGTCGGTAATTAGTCGTTCGAAAAATTTCTTTAGCGTAGGGAATGTTCGTAACAAACGGCGCGTTGACTACGTACGACGCTGGATACACCAGGTGTCACACCGAGTAGTTCTCCGCAGGAGGATGACCAGACGAAGGGAGAAGCCCATGCGCTTCGAAATCATGCGACTCGACGAGGTCGACGGCACCGCCGTGGACAGCACCGTCGTGGACGCCGCCTCCGTCAACCGGATCGTTCAGCAGGCCGCCGCCATCGGACAGCGCCTGTGGATCCGCCCGGCCGAGACCCCGGCCTCGTAACCCGCACGCGGGCTTTCGCCACTCAAGCTTTCCGGGGGAGCCGAGCCGCCGACGGCTCAGCTCCCCCGGATCACCTGAGTGACCCCGTTGATGATCTGCTGGACGGCGATCGCGGAGAGCATCATGCCCGCGAGCCGCGTCACCAGGACGACACCGCCGTCCTTGATGACCCGGATGATCAGCAGCGAGTACCGCATCACCAGCCACAGCACCACGTGGATCGCGAGGATCGCGGACCACACCGACAGCTGCGTGGACACACTGCCGGCCTTCTGCACGGCGAGGATCACGGACACGATCGCGCCGGGCCCCGCCAGCAGCGGCATGCCCAGCGGGACGAGCGCCACGTTCACGTCCTTGGTCTGCTTCGGCTCGTCGGTCTTGCCCGTCAGCAGATCCAGCGCGATCAGCAGGAGCAGCAGTCCGCCCGCGATCATCAGCGCGGGCACGGACACGTGCAGGTAGTTCAGGATCTGGTGGCCCAGGACCCCGAAGACGGCGATGACCCCGCCGGCCACGCAGACGGCCTGGAAGGCCATCCGCCGCTGCACCTTGGCCGGCCGCCCGGCGGTCAGGGCGAGGAAGATCGGGGTGATCCCAGGGGGATCCATGATGACAAAAAGGGTCAGGAACAGAGAGCCGAAGACAGCGATGTCGAACATGGGGGAAGTACAGGCCTTGCGGGAAGAGGAACTACGGGCGTGAAGCGGTACGGACCGCGGGCATGAGGCGGTACGGACCGCGGGTGTGAAGCGGTACGGCGGGCCGGCCCCTCGGGGCCTCAGGCTCCGCCGGTCCCCGGCACCGGGAACGCGCCCGTCGCCCGCCGGGTGATCTCCCCGTACACCTCGGGGTCGGTGGTCCAGGCGCCCAGCGCCACGGTCTTGCGGCTGCCGTGGTAGTCCGAGGAGCCCGTGACCAGCAGCCCCAGCTCCTTCGCCAGGCCCCGCAGGCGGTCCCGGGCGTCGGCGTCGTGGTCCATGTGGTCGACCTCGATGCCGTCCAGACCGGCCTCGGCCATCTCCGCGATCCGGAACTCCGGCACGGTGCGCCCGCGCTTGGCGGCGGCCGGGTGCGCGAACACGCAGACCCCGCCCGCGGCCTTGACCAGCCGGATCGCCTCGAAGGGGTCGGTCTCGTGCTTCTCCACGAAGGCCCGCCCGCCGTCGGCCAGCCACTCCTCGGTGAACGCGTCGCTCACCGTCGGTACGACACCCAGCTCGACCAGCGCCGAGGCCACGTGCGGACGTCCCACCGAGCCACCGGCGGCGATCCGCTCGACCTGCTCCCAGGTGACCGGCACGCCCAGCGCGTTCAGCTTGGCGACCATCCCCTTGGCCCGCGGCACCCGGTCGTCCCGGACCAGCTCGCGCTCGGCGAGCAGCGCGGGCTCCTCGGGGTCGAAGAGGTAGGCCAGCAGGTGCATCGAGACGCCGTCGACCCGGCAGGACAGTTCGGCCCCGGTGACCAGGGTCAGCCCCTCGGGCAGCGCGCCGATCGCCTCGTCGTATCCGCGGGTGGTGTCGTGATCGGTCAGCGCGACGACGTCCAGGCCGGCGGCGGCGGCGTTCCGCACCAGCTCGGCCGGGCTGTCCGTACCGTCGGAAGCCGTGGAGTGACAGTGCAGATCGATACGCACGGCAACTCCAGGACAGGGGCGGAAGCAGGGGGACACCTAAGGATAGCGGTGTTTCCGACCCCCACTGTCACACCCGCACCCGGTGAGCGCCCCCTACCGCAACCCTCAGGGGTGGGCGCTACGGCCGGAGCAAGCGCGGCGACAACGCTCCGCAGGGGACCAGATCCAGCTCCGCCCCCGCTTCCCGCAAGTCGGTCAGCACCAGCTCGTCGTACATCAGCAGACCGGACTGCTCGGGCCACATCACCGCCCACAGCCACATCCCGAGCGCCTCGCCGGCGAAGACGGCGCGGTCGTCCGGGGTGCGGTAGACGTGCCAGAGCGGGGTGGGCCGTCCCGCGGCCAGCACCTTGGTCTCCGGCGGCTTCTCCACGTTCATGTACGACCCCGGGTCCGGGCCGTCGATGCCGGCGTAGTGCGCGCCGAGGCCGACGCCCAGCTCCTCGGCGATCAGGATCAGCTCGCCCGGCCCGCCGAGCGGTCCGGGGCCCGAGCAGGCCACGGCGGTCGCCCGGCCGCCGCTGCGGTCGTCACCGGCGTAGGCCACACCCGTGAACAGCCAGCCGACCGGCAGCGGCCACGGCATCCACACCGGCACCTGCGTGCGGTGCACCACCACGTTGAGCGCCTCGACGCTGGGCGGGATCACGGGCTGCAGCGGATACACCGTGCCGTGCACGTCGCACTGCCACGCATCGGCGAAGAGTCCGGGAGCCCTGACCCGGCCACCGCACCTCGGGCAACTGGGTTCGCCCCTCATAGGGCTCCACGGTCCTACCCCTGCCCGCCCACGTCAAGGACGATCACCCGTCCGGACCGAAGAGCCGCTCCGATGCCCGGCCGGACGAGATAGATGCATCTTGCATCAATTAGGCGACCTAACTTACTATGTGTATAGCCCAACTATCTATGTGAGGATGGGAGAAGCACATGGACCCCTTCGACGCGGGTGCCGGCGGCATCCTGCGACAGCCCAAGGCGGTCTGGGCCACGGCCGGCGCCTCCGTCGTCGCCTTCATGGGCATCGGCCTCGTCGACCCGATCCTGCCGTCGATCGCGCAGGGCCTGCACGCCACCGCCAGCCAGGTGTCCCTGCTCTTCACCTCGTACTTCCTGATCACTGCCGTCGCGATGCTGCTGACCGGCTTCGTCTCCAGCCGCATCGGGGGCCGCAGGACCCTGCTGCTCGGTCTCGCCTTCGTGGTCGTCTTCGCGGGCCTGGCCGGCACCTCCGGCTCGGTCGGCCAGCTCGTCGGGTTCCGGGCCGGCTGGGGGCTCGGCAACGCGCTCTTCGTCTCCACCGCCCTCGCGGTGATCGTCGGCGCGGCGGCCGGGGGCAGCGCGGCGGCGATCCTGCTCTACGAGTCCGCGCTCGGCCTCGGCATGGCCTGCGGCCCGCTGCTCGGCGCGGTCCTCGGCAACGTCAGCTGGCGCTACCCCTTCTTCGGCACGGCCACGCTGATGGCGAT
Source organism: Streptomyces sp. NPDC004658 (assembly GCF_040609555.1). Lineage (NCBI taxonomy): Bacteria > Bacillati > Actinomycetota > Actinomycetes > Kitasatosporales > Streptomycetaceae > Streptomyces > Streptomyces sp. NPDC004658. The sequence continues at coordinate 13,568 of NZ_JBEXKG010000137.1, read as the reverse complement.
CGGCTTCCTGTGCATCACGGCGTTCCTGAAGGAGCAGCCGAAGCCGGCCCGGAAGACCTCGGTCCTGGACCCGCTCAAGGCGCTCGGCCACGGCGGCCTGGCCTCGGCCGCGGTCTCGGCGTTCTTCTACAACTACACGTTCTTCACCGTGCTGGCCTTCACGCCGTTCGTGCTGAACATGACGCCGTACCGCTCGGGCGCGGTCTTCTTCGCCTGGGGTGTGCTCCTCGCCGTCTTCTCGGTGATCGTCGCCCCGCGGCTGCAGGCCCGGTTCGGCTCGCTGAAGGTACTCGGCGGCTCGCTGGTGCTGCTCGCGGCGGACGTGCTGGTGCTCGGCTACGGCGGTCACACCGCGGCCGTCGTCTGCACGGTCCTGTCGGGTGCCTTCATCGGCGTGAACAACACCGTCTACACCGAGCTGGCCCTCGGTGTGTCGGACGCCCCGCGCCCGGTGGCGAGCGCGGGTTACAACTTCGTCCGCTGGTTCGCCGCCGCCGCGGCGCCCTACTTCGCGCCGAAGATCGAGGAGTGGACCGACATCCACGTCCCGTTCGTGGTCGCGGCCGTCACGGCGGTGCTGGGCGCGCTCGTGGTCGTCGTACGGCGCCGGGCGCTCACCCACGACGCGGAGGAACTGCAGCCGCGGCACGCCACCGAGGACGGGGTCGGCGTCTTCGCCAACTGACCGATTCCAGCCTTGTGTTGGTGAGATCGGTCACTCGCGGCCGGTGCCGTGTCAGTCCAGCGGGACGGATCCGCGGGCGGGGTCCCTGAGGTCCGTCCCGTGTCCGAGCCAGCGCTCCTGGAGGGCCTGGGCGCCGTGCACCCGCTTCCAGGCGGCCTCGTTCGGGGTCATCGGCAGCAGCGGCAGGAACCGCACCGGATCCATCGGGGCGTCCAGGTCCAGGTCCTCCACCAGCCCGCCGGGCTCACCCACCAGCACGGAGGTGAACGGGGCGCCGGGCCAGAGCGGCTCGCCCACGTCGAGCGAGGCGCCCGGGGTCACCACCAGGCCCTCGACCTGCGGAGTCGCGGCCAGCACGGCGAGCGGGCGGAGCACCTTGTCGGTGTCGGCGAGGCCCGCGCGGACCGACAGGACCAGCTCGGCGCGGGGGCCCTTGACCGGGTCGGCGAGCATCGCCGCGGGGTCCGTCATGGGGTGCTGGGACATGCCGAGGGTGGCGTACCGGACGACGTCCCCCTCCTGGAAGCGGAGCACCTCGATGCGGTCCGTGCCGAGGAAGGTGACCGCGGCGCGGGCGTCCGGCTCGCCCAGCGCGGTGGTCAACCGGGCCTCGACCAAGGGAAGAACATCAGCCATGCGCCGAGCATAGAACTCGTCAGCAGCGGGCAAAGCGGCGCCTTGACAGTACGGGCGGCTGGTACTCTGAGCCGGTGGTTCGGGGCCGGCACGCCGAAGTGTGCCATCAGGTCCCGGCGCCGATGAGACTCCCTTACGAGGGACCGGCCGGAGGAGGTGGGGCTGTCATGGATCGAAGTCGACCGTGCAGTACCACTCGCTCTTCCGGCTGCTGATGTAGTTACCGGCTGGCCGCCGCCTTCCCTTGCGCTTCGTCGTTCGGAAGAGCGCTTCGTTTCGCTTTGCCTGATCTGTCTGACCTGAATCAGTTCTGCGTCAGCAGCGAAGTCGCCACCGTGACGGTGCGGTGCTCCCCGCTTTGTGGACGTGCAGCCACACGCACTTCAGGACGTCCCCATTCCGGGTAGTTCCACCCGTCGCCGCGCGCCGCCCTCGCTGCCCGCCCGCGAAGGAGCCTGCCCATGTCGATGATCCGCGACCTGCGCGCCGTGGTCCGCCCGTCGTCCCGTGTCTCGCTGCGCAAGGAGACGAGCACGTCGTACGACACCACGCGCGCCCCCGGCACGCCCTCGGCCGTCGTCGACTGCGCCGTCTACCGCGACGGCGCCCGTGTGCAGAGCCCGGGGCCGCTCAGCCCGCAGGAGGCCATGCGGCTGGTGCGCCGCGACGGCGGCTTCGTCTGGATCGGGCTGCACGAGCCGACCGAGGCGGAGTTCGCCGGTATCGCGAGCGAGTTCGGCCTGCACCCGCTGGCCGTCGAGGACGCGGTGCAGGCCCATCAGCGGCCGAAGCTGGAGCGCTACGACGACTCGCTGTTCACCGTCTTCAAGACCATCCACTACGTCGAGCACGACCGGCTCACCGCCAACAGCGAGGTCGTGGAGACCGGCGAGGTGATGTGCTTCACCGGCCGGGACTTCTTCATCACCGTCCGGCACGGCGGCCAGGGGTCGCTGCGCGCCCTGCGGCACCGCCTCCAGGACGACCCGGAGCTGCTCGCCAAGGGCCCCTCGGCCGTGCTGCACGCCATCGCCGACCATGTCGTGGACGGCTACATCGCGGTCGCCGACGCGGTGCAGGACGACATCGACGAGGTGGAGACCGAGGTCTTCTCGCCCGGCCGCCGGGGCGGGGTCTCGCGCGGTGTGGACTCGGCGCGGATCTACCAACTCAAGCGCGAGGTGCTGGAGTTCAAGCGGGCGGTGGCGCCCCTGCTGCGGCCGATGCAGCTGCTGAGCGAGCGGCCGATGCGGCTGATCGACCCGGACATCCAGAAGTACTTCCGGGACGTCGCCGACCACCTCGCCCGGGTCCAGGAGCAGGTGCTGGGCTTCGACGAACTGCTCAACTCCATCCTCCAGGCCAACCTCGCGCAGGCGTCCGTCGCCCAGAACGAGGACATGCGGAAGATCACCGCGTGGGCGGCCATCATCGCCGTACCGACGATGGTGTGCGGGGTGTACGGCATGAACTTCCAGTACATGCCCGAGCTGCACTGGAAGTACGGCTACCCGGTGATCATGGGCATCACGGCCGCGCTGTGTCTGGGCATCCACCGCACGCTGAAGCGCAACGGCTGGCTGTGAGCGGGCCGGTACGGCCTGGTTAGGCTGGGACGCATGACAAGCGAGCTGCTCGACCGGGCCCTCATCGAGGAGGCCGCGAAGAAGTCCGGCCTGATCTGGGTCAGGGGCGCCGGGGCCCCGGCCGCGCGTGCGCTGTGGCACGTGTGGCACGAGGGCGCCGTGTGCGTGGTCGGCGACGGGCCCGGCGAGCAGCCGCTGGAAGGGCTGGCCGACGAGGGCTCCGCCGAGGTGAGCGTGCGCAGCAAGGACAAGGGCGGCCGGCTGGTGACGTTCACGGCGACCGTGTCCGAGCTGCCGTCCGGCTCGCCGGAGTGGGAGGCGGCCGTCGCCGAGCTGAAGGGCAAGCGGCTGAACGCCCCGGACGGCGAGCGGATGCCGGCCCGCTGGGCCCGCGAGTGCCGGGTGCTGCGCCTGGTGCCGACGGGGCCGGTGGCGCCGCTACCGGACGGCAACCTGGCGGAGCGGCCGGTGCCCACTCCCGCGACGACGCGCGGACCGGTACCGGCGGGCCTGCCGAAACTGCTGCTCAAACGCCGCAAGCGCAAGTGACCGGACGCGTCCGCGCCGGTCGTCCTACGACCTCACCACTCCCCTACGACGTCGGCAGCTGTCTGCCGTAGTCCACCGTTTCCGACTTGGCCGGTTCCTCGACGGTGAAGTTCTTGCCCCAGTCGGAGAAACGGAGCGTCCCCGCGTCACCGGCGCGGACCAGGCGCAGGGGGTAGGGCGTGCCCTGGAGGGACACGTCCAGCGTGCCGCCGGCGCCCTTGTCGCCGGTGATGCGGATCGTGCGGGTACCCGCCCCGTCGGTGTGGTGGCCGTCCGTCGCCAACGTGCCGTGCAGCGTGAGCAGACCGTCGAGGAGGACGTCCTTGTCCGTGAAACCGCTGAACTTCCTGTACGCGGGATCGCCCTGCGGCACCTTCACGTACTTGCCGTCCAGCTTGCCCGCGGCGCCGTCGCTGCCGTCGGCGTGGTTCCAGAAGTCCGCGTCGGCCTTGAGGTACAGCTCCTTGCCGATCCGCAGCAGCTTGAAGGTCCCGCCCTGCGAGGTCACCGAACCGGTCCCGCCGGCGTCCTTGAGCCGCATGTCCAGCCGGTACGTACGGCCACCGCTGACCACGGTCCCGGCCAGCCGCACGGCCGACGCCGCCTCCGCCGCCGCCCGCGTCTTCGCCTGGATCCTGTCGGCGGGCAGCTTGCCCACCCCGTTGGTGCCCGCGTCCGGATCGTCGCCGCCGCACCCCGTCAGCGCCATCGTTCCCGCCACGGCCAGGGCGCAGGTCGCGGTCAGCAGCGCGGTCCGGCGGGTACGGCCCCGGGGCATCGCAGTCACAGGTGAGATCGCCTTTCTGACGGTTCCTGAACGGCGTACCGCAGCGTACCGGTGCCCCGCCCGCCCGGCGGAGCCAGTCCGTCCGGACCCCCCACCAGGGCGTATCCGAGCGGTACGGGCTAGCCTGAAGCGCACCCGTGCGGGCAAATCCGAGCAAATTCCACCCACAGCAGTCCTCAGCGATTCCCAGGCAAAGGAAGCACAGCCATGGCAGCCGGCGCCCCCCGGATCTTCGTCTCGCACCTGGCCGGGGTTCCCGTCTTCGATCCGACCGGCGACCAGGTGGGTCGCGTCCGCGATCTGGTCGTCATGCTGCGCGTCGGGCGACGGCCCCCGCGCGTCCTCGGGCTGGTCGTCGAACTGTCCACCCGACGCCGTATCTTCCTGCCCATGACCCGGGTCACCGGCATCGAGTCCGGCCAGGTCATCACCACCGGTGTGGTCAACGTCCGCCGCTTCGAGCAGCGGCCCACCGAGCGGCTGGTCTTCGGCGAGCTGCTGGACCGGCGCGTGACGCTGGTGGAGACCGGCGAGGAGGTCACCGTCCTCGACGTGTCCGTGCAGCAGCTGCCCGCCCGCCGGGACTGGGAGGTCGACCGCGTCTTCCTGCGCAAGGGGCGCAAGGGCGGCGCCTTCCGGCGGGCCAAGGGCGAGACGCTGACCGCCGAGTGGTCCGCCGTCACCGGCTTCTCCCTGGAGGAGCACGGGCAGGGCGCCGAGAGCCTGCTCGCCACCTTCGAGCAGCTGCGCCCCGCCGACCTCGCCAACGTCCTGCACCACCTCTCCGCGAAACGGCGGGCCGAGGTCGCCGCCGCCCTGGACGACGACCGGCTCGCCGACGTGCTGGAGGAGCTGCCGGAGGACGACCAGATCGAGATCCTCGGCAAGCTGAAGGAGGAGCGCGCGGCGGACGTGCTGGAGGCGATGGACCCGGACGACGCGGCCGACCTGCTCGCCGAACTGCCCGAGGCGGACAAGGAGCGGCTGCTCAGCCTGATGCAGCCCGCCGACGCCGCCGACATGCGCCGCCTGATGTCGTACGAGGAGCACACGGCCGGCGGTCTGATGACGACGGAACCCATCGTGCTGCGGCCCGACGCCACCGTCGCCGACGCGCTCGCCCGGGTCCGCAACCCGGACCTGTCCCCCGCCCTCGCCGCCCAGGTCTACGTCTGCCGCCCGCCCGACGAGACCCCCACCGGCAAGTACCTGGGCACCGTCCACTTCCAGCGGCTGCTGCGCGACCCGCCGTACACGCTGGTCAGCTCGCTCGTGGACGACGATCTGCAACCGCTGTCCCCGGACGCGGCGCTGCCCGTCATCGCCGGGTTCTTCGCGACCTACGACATGGTGGCGGCGCCCGTGGTGGACGAGTCCGGGTCGCTGCTCGGCGCGGTGACCGTGGACGACGTACTGGACCACATGCTGCCCGACGACTGGCGGGAGACCGAGTTCCACCTCGACCAAGGAGAGGAGGCGCCCACGCATGGCTCCTGAGCGCGAGACCTCGACCCGCGAGCGTCATCCGGCGGGCGCCACGGCGGCCGGCCGGCCCCGGGCCACCCGGCTGGACCAGCCGCGCGCGCCGCGCCGCCGGATCCTGCCCGAGTGGGACCCGGAGGCCTTCGGCCGGCTGTCGGAGAAGATCGCCCGCTTCCTGGGCACCGGGCGCTTCATCGTCTGGATGACGGTGGTCATCATCGTGTGGGTGGTGTGGAACGTCGCCGCGCCCCGCCATCTGCGCTTCGACGAGTACCCCTTCATCTTCCTCACCCTGATGCTGTCCCTCCAGGCGTCCTACGCCGCCCCGCTGATCCTGCTCGCGCAGAACAGGCAGGACGACCGCGACCGGGTCAACCTGGAGCAGGACCGCAAGCAGAACGAGCGGTCCATCGCCGACACCGAGTACCTGACCCGGGAGGTCGCCGCGCTGCGCACCGGCCTGGGCGAGGTGGCCACCCGCGACTGGATCCGCTCGGAGCTCCAGGACCTGGTCAAGGAGCTGGAGGAGCGCCGCCGCCACGACGGGCACCCGGGTCACGTCGTATTCCCGGCGGAACGGGCGGAACGGCCGCCGGGACGTGACACAGACGACCGCTGAGGGGCATCCCGGACGCCCCTCGGCGCGCCGTACCATCGTCCTTATGGCTACGGAAGACGCGGTGCGCGAGGCACTGGCGACGGTGAACGACCCCGAGATCAACCGCCCGATCACCGAACTCGGGATGGTCAAGTCGGTGGAGATCGGCGCGGACGGAGCGGTCGCGGTCACCGTGTACCTGACGGTGTCCGGCTGCCCGATGCGCGACACCATCACGCAGCGCGTCACCGAGGCGGTGTCCCGGGTGGAGGGCGTCACGCGCGTCGACGTCACCCTGGACGTGATGAGCGACGAGCAGCGCAAGGAGCTGGCGGCGGCCCTGCGCGGCGGCCAGGCCGAGCGCGAGGTCCCGTTCGCCAAGCCGGGCAACCTCACCCGGGTATACGCGGTCGCGTCCGGCAAGGGCGGCGTCGGCAAGTCCTCGGTGACGGTGAACCTGGCGGCGGCGATGGCCGCGGACGGTCTGAAGGTCGGTGTCGTGGACGCCGACATCTACGGCCACAGCGTGCCGCGCATGCTGGGTGCCGACGGCCGGCCCACCCAGGTCGAGAACATGATCATGCCGCCGTCCGCGAACGGCGTGAAGGTCATCTCCATCGGCATGTTCACCCCGGGCAACGCCCCGGTCGTCTGGCGCGGCCCGATGCTGCACCGGGCCCTGCAGCAGTTCCTCGCGGACGTCTACTGGGGCGACCTGGACGTCCTGCTGCTGGACCTCCCGCCCGGCACCGGCGACATCGCGATCTCCGTCGCGCAGCTGATCCCGAACGCCGAGATCCTGGTCGTGACGACCCCGCAGCAGGCGGCGGCCGAGGTCGCCGAGCGGGCCGGCTCGATCGCCGTGCAGACCCACCAGAAGATCGTCGGCGTGGTCGAGAACATGTCCGGCCTGCCCTGCCCGCACTGCGGCGAGATGGTCGACGTCTTCGGCACGGGCGGCGGCCAGCTGGTCGCCGACGGCCTCACCCGCACCACGGGTACGACGGTCCCGGTCCTCGGCAGCATCCCGATCGACGTCCGCCTCCGCGAGGGCGGCGACGAGGGCAAGCCGGTCGTCCTGACCGACCCGGACTCCCCGGCGGGCAACGCGCTGCGCGCGATCGCCGGCAAGCTGGGCGGTCGGCAGCGGGGCCTGGCGGGTCTGTCGCTCGGGATCACGCCGAGGAACAAGTTCTAGCCCTGCCGTCGTAAAGGGGCGTCGTCCTGGCGGACCGGCGCCCCTTCGCCGTACCCGGCGCGCTCAGCTGCCGTCGCGGTCGTCCGCGCGCCCCGGGCAGAGATCGAGCGTGGTGCACAGCATGATCTCCTGGTAGGAGCCGCCCTCGGCTCCCGCGGCCGGCTCGCGGCCGGCATGCGGCACGAACCGCCACTGCGATGCCTTGGCGTGCTGCGTCCTGTCCGCCTGCTCGACTTGGACGTGCAGCGTGCGAGCCACGGGGTCGTTCGTCTCCACCAGCACTTCACCGGCGCGGAGCGGGAAGTGGTCGTGCAGCAGGCAGAGACCGAAACGGTCCAGATTCCCGTGCTTGGCCAGCACCGCCACCAGATCCTCGACGAACTCGGCGTCCTGGGGCCCCAGTCCTTCGGCTTCCTCGAATCGGGGAAACGGATTCCGGCTGACGCCCATTTCGGTGTCGGTCATGAGTCCTCCGTCAATCGGCTGACGGTCACCGGTCTCCATTGTCGGACGCCGAACCCACCCCCGCAAATGCCACTGGCACGCCCAAGCAGGTGTGTGTCGGCGCCCCGCCGTGTGTCCCAGCATGACATGTACAACGCTCTGTCTACATTCGCCGGGGACAGGGAGAGGTGTCGGCCCTATGGCGATGACTCGGTGGTGGCGGCTGGTGCTGCTCCTGGTGCTAGTGCTGGTGGCAAGCGTGTGGGGGTGCGGTCCGGCTCAGGCACGCCAGCGGGATGCCAGCACTGACTGCCTGTCGGACGGCCTCAAGGAAAGTACCGTCGAGGCCACTTTGAGACTGGAGCAGCGCAAGCGCTCAACTCCCTGGATCACTTCCGACATGACGGTGTGGGTGCCCAGACGGTGGCCACACGCCAGGCATCTGACGTTCGGTGAGAAGTCCCGGCAGTACCACCAGGCGATGCGATGCCTACTGCTCGGGGACGCGGACCCCCAGTCACGAGGCGAATGGCGCCCTCACGACCCCGTGGTGACCGCCACCGACACCACGGTCAAGGTGCACTACGTCGCATACGAATGGATCACTTCGGAAAAACCCGTTTCGGTGGGCCCTTGGGAGGTCATCCCCGCGGGGAAGACATGGATGATCTATCTGTGGCCGCCGACGCTGCAGACCATCCGGTGGAAGCAGATCGAGGTCGACCTGGGTGGCCTCAATTTCAGCGACCTCGCCGAGCGTGCGTCGTCCTCCACCGAGAACCGCCTGGTGTGGAAGAACAGGCTGCCCGAAGAAGTACAGGTGGAGGTCGATCCGCCATGGCAGCGCTGGCTGCCGTTGAAGCTCAGCAATTCGCTCTGGACCACCGCAGGCATCGCCTCATGGTGGTTGTGCGCCTCGATTCTGATTGCCGTGGCCGCACTCCGTGCCAAGCCCGCCGAGGCAGTCGCCGTCCACGGACCGGCACAGCGACCAGCGGACGGGAAGGTGGCCCAACGGTCGACGGAAAATGTCCCGGACACCGATACCACACGCGACGTGAGTCTCACGCGCACGCTGCTGGAGTGGGCCGCGCTCAGCGCGGGGGTTGCTCTGGCACTGCTCCTGCTGGGTCTGCAGGAGCAGCTCTCCCCCCGGTCGCGCGCCCTCCTGTGCATCCCCGCAGGCTTGGCCCTGGTCTTCGCCGCCCGCCCCTGGAGCATGGGCGCGTCACGGATCTCGCCTGGCGCCGTCCCCGCCGAGCCGGCCCGGCCTGAAGGAATCCAACGTCGGCAGGCACTCGCCGTCATGGCGACCACGTGTGCGGTGGCGGGCATCGGCCTGCTGATGATCCTGGCCCACGATGTTTTCGGGCTTCCGCAGAGCCTGGAACCGAAGACGACTACCGCCTTCAGCCGCACCGTGCTCGCCCTGCTGGGACTGGTGACCGTGTGGTTGTGGTTGGCCGCGATGTTCGCCTGGGCCTGGCGCTTCGCTCGGGAGGGAGGACTGCTCCACAAGCAGTGGACCAGGCGGTGGGACAGTGCCCCGGCTCAGTGCGTGGCCAAGGTCGGATGCCTGCTGGCCGCCGTCGCCGTGGCCCTGCTCGCATGCGCCTGGTGGGCGAACAAGCGATGGTGGGACCGCGTCAACTGGCTCGTCGAGCAACCTGACCCTGCTGCTCGCAACGCATCCCTGAGCCGGATGGTGGCGAATTTCTTCTACACCGACCTCAGATGGCTTTTCGCCTACAGCTGGGTACTGACAGGAGTCGCCCTACTGGCCCTTCTGCGCTTTCGCAACCCACCGCCCCAGGCACACGGCCGCCGTAGATACGAGCGATTGACCCTGGGGCCGAGCAAGCCGGATCTCCTGCTGACCGTCTCTCTGTTCGCCTTCTTCGTCGGCATCCGGGCCGCAAAGTTCGCGGGCGCCAGCGCACTGTACGGCGTCTGGCTGATGCTGAACCTGTTCTCCCTGTACGTCGTTCTCGCCCTGGGGCGCCGGTGGTCCGTATTGAGCCGGATGGGGGAGCGCTTCTGCAGAGTGAGGCTCGGCACCGAGCAGCACCGCAGAGACTTGCTGGAGAAGGCCCGCCAATACCGCAACACGAACCACCAGATGCACCTGTTGGACAAGGGCCACGCCGACGGGGCGACCTGTGAGCAGTTGGAGAAGAAGCTGCGCCAGTTGCATCAGTGGTTGGTCACCGCATGCAGAGACGACCCACCGGAGCACATCTCGGTGCTGGACGTCGCCCTGGCCTGGGGACCGGAGAGGCATTGGTGGTCCAACGCGGTGCGCGCGGGGCGCCTGGCGTTCTGGTTCGGAACACCGGCCACCGCGCTGCTTCTCTACTACGAGGCGCAGGACCCGTACGGGCGGCAGCAGTCCCTGTCCTCAGCCATCGGCCTTCCGGAGTTCGCCGCCAACCTGATCCTCTACCAGATGGCGTGGGCAGTCGCCGGCTTCACGCTGGGCGCGCTGTGGCGCCTGCTGCCCGGGCGCCGGAGCCATACCCGGGCCTGGTTGCTCACCGCCGCCTACGGCATTCCCACGGTGCTGGCCGCTGCGCTCGTCCACCTCATGAACACAGACCCCCGCCAGCTCCTCCTGTACGCCGCACTCCTTCTCGTCGTCCTGACACTCACCAGCATCTGGATGGACCTGGCGACGTTCCGGGAGGAACGGCAGTACTGGCCCAGCGGCTTCGCCCTGCTGCTGTCCGTCCACCAGCTGCGCGGCTTGTCCGGCCAGATCACCTGGGTCCTGGCCGAGGTCGGAGCCGTGGTGACGCTCTTCACCAGCCTGACCCGTTGAACGGCCGGCCGGGCCCGGGCGGACCACCGCACCGGGCCCGTGACGTCAGGCGTAGGCGGCGATGTCCTTGATCGCGGCGAAGCCCAGCCCGTACGCGCTCATCCCCCGCCCGTACGCGCCCAGGTGGACCCCCGCCTCCGTGGTGCCGGCCAGCACCCAGCCGTACTCGGACTCCCGGTAGTGGAACGAGGCGGACACCCCGTCGACGGGCAGGGAGAGCCGGGACCACTCCGGGCCCTGAAGGTCGTCGGCCAGGGCCCACGCCGTCTCCGTCTGCTGGTCCAGCCAGTCGTCGCGCAGGCTGTGGTCCATCTGGCCGGGCCAGGTGAACGACAGCAGCCCCACCCCGGCCAGCCACGCCGCCGAGGACACCGACGTGGCCTCCAGCAGCCCCGTGCCGTCGGCGCTGCGCCGGGACGGCTGCGCGGCGACGGTGACCACGACCGCGAACTTCTCCCGGGGCTCGCCGGCCGAGCCGGTCTCGCTCCGCACCGAGGGCTCGTCGCCGTGCCCGATCGAACCGTGCTCGACGGCGCCGTCGGCGGCCGTGCCGACCTGCATGAGCCAGCGCGGCCCCGTGAAAGCCTCGTCGAGCCCGTACCACGGGAAGGGCGCCCGCAGGTAATCGTCGACCGTACGCCGGGCGGAGGGAAGTTGCTGTCCGCCCTCCGCGGCCGGCACCTGCGCGCCCACCCGACTCGTCGTCTCCATCTGCCCGGACGCCTCCTCGCTCTCGTCGGACCGGGGTGGCCCGCCCCCCATTCGGGCGTACGCGTCCGGTCCGCACAACAACTCGGCAGCATATCCACACCGCTGCAGGCGGCAGGGCAGGCGCTGTATGCGTGGGTCGCGCGAACGGCCTGTTCAGGTCGTGTGCGACGGGCGCGTGGTATGAGACGCGTCACGTGCGCGGCGTGCGCGCGCGTGCGCGTGTCGGCGGGGAGGCGTGCCGGTGGTGGCGCTTACGTGGCGTCCGCGTCGAAGGGCGGGCGCTCGTCGTCCCCGGGTGTCTCGGGCTTCTTGGTCATGTCGACGCGTCCACCGGAGGACGACGAGGAAGGCGAGGAGGACGAGGACGACGACGAAGAGGCCGCGGAACCGTCACGGCCGTGGACCGCGTCCGTGACCTCCGCCATCTCCTTCTTCAGGTCGAAGCCGTTGCGGATCTCCTTGAGCCCCAGTTCGTCGTTGTCCAGCTGCTTGCGGATGAACGTCTTGGGGTTGAGATCCTCGAACTCGAAGTCCTTGAACTCGGGACCCAGTTCGTTGCGGATGTCCTGCTTCGCACTCTCCGAGAACTCGCGGATCTTCCGGATCGTGCGCATCACGTCCTGGATGACCTTCGGGAGCTTGTCCGGACCGAAGACGAGCACGGCGAGCACGATGATCGTCACCAGCTCCAGTGGTCCTATGTCATTGAACACCTGACGCTCCTTGCGATGTCCTCGGTCGCTCAACGGTACCCGGCGTTCCTGTCCGACCGGTACCGTCCCGAGGTGAGACTTCTGTCAGTTCTGCTCCGCCTCGCCCAGCACCAGTGACACCTCCCGCTCCCTGCCGTCGCGGTCGACCGTCAGCCGCAGCCGGTCCCCCGGCCGGTGGGCGCGGATCCTGACGATCAGCTCCTCACCGTTGTGGACGCGCTCGCCACCGACCTCGGTGATGACGTCGCCCGCCTTGAGCCCGGCCCGCTCGCCGGGGCCGCCGCGGAGGACGGGGGGACCGCCGCCCGCGCTCTCGCTGTCGATTCGGGCGCCGTCACCGGTGTAGCCCATGTCGAGGGTGACGCCGATCACAGCGTGCGTGGCGTGGCCGTCGTTGATCAGTTCCTCGGCGACGCGCTTGGCCTGGTTGACGGGGATGGCGAAGGCGAGACCGATGGACCCGGCCTGGCCGCCGTCGGCACCGGAGCCGCCGCCGGTGGAGCGGATGGCGGAATTGATGCCGATGACCTGGGCACGGGAGTCGAGCAGCGGGCCGCCGGAGTTGCCCGGGTTGATGGGGGCGTCGGTCTGGAGCGCGTCGACGTACGACACGTCGCTGCCGTCGCTCTTGTCCCCACCGGCGGTGATCGGCCGTTCCTTGGCGCTGATGATGCCGGAGGTGACCGTGTTGGCCAGGCCGAAGGGTGCGCCGATGGCGACGACCGGGTCGCCGACCTTGACGTCGTCGGAGTTGCCGAGCGGCAGCGGGGTGAGTCCGTGGACGCCGTGCACCTGGACCACCGCGAGGTCGTAGCCGCTGTCCCGGCCGACGACCTGGGCCTTGACGGTGTCGCCGCTGCTGAAGGTCACGGATATCTCGCCGCCCGTCCCGGCGGGCTCGACGACGTGGTTGTTGGTGAGGATGTGCCCCTCGGTGTCGAGCACGAAGCCGGTGCCGGTCCCCGCCGCCTCGGCCCCTCGGACGTGCAGCGTGACCACGCTGGGCAGGGCGCGGGCGGCGATCCCGGCCACGCTGTCCGGTGCCCGGCCGGCCGGCGCGCTCCCGGCCTGCGGCAGCCGTACGTCGTCGCCGAGGCCCTCGCGCTGGACATAGGCGCCGGCGACTCCGCCGACGCCCGCGGAGAACAGGGCGACGACCAGGGTCCACGCGAACAGGATGCGCCGCGCGCGCTTCTTGCGCTGCTGCTCGGTCGGCACGCCCTCACCGGTCTGCTGCAGCGGCCCCCGGACCGGCGCCTGCTCCTTCGCGGGGTCGGCGGCCCAGGGGTCGTAGCGGCCCCAGGGGTCGGCGGCCGGATCGCCCGGCGCGGAGACGGTGGACGCCACCGGTGCCGCCGCCG
>NZ_JBEXKG010000136.1:0-20298 GCF_040609555.1 Streptomyces sp. NPDC004658 | reverse complement strand
CTCGGGCCCGGTCCTCCGGCGCCCCTCAGGTGAGTGGGGGCCCCGCCTCCGGATTCGGTACGGGCTCCGGGCCCGGCGGGATGGGGGACGGGGACGGCTCCGGGGGGCCCGGGTGCGGCGGGGGCGGGCCCGGCGGGGGTGGTGTCGGCTCCGGGACCGGCTCCGGGACCGGTTCCGGGGTCGGGACCGGGCTCGGGTACGGATCCGGCGGGGTCGGGCCGGGACCCGGTGTCGGGCCCGGCGGTACCGGGTCGGGGTGTGGGTTCGTCATGGTGTCCTCCGGGCAGTCACGGGACGTCGCCTCTGGACTACTCCCCCGCCTACCCGACGGCCGCCCGGCCACTCACCCGAGGGCAGCACGGGGACGGGTCCAGGCGGGTGGCGGGGGGCGTGGTGCCCGGCCGCGGGGGGGGAGGAAGCGGTGGGGGTGACGGTTGCGTGCCGCTGGGGCGGCAGGGGTGACGGTTGCGCGCCGCTGGGGGGCAGGGGTGACGGTCACTTGCCGTGGGGCGGCAAGGGTGCGGGTCGCTCGCCGAGCAGCGGCACGGGGTGACGGTCACTCGCCGTGGAGCGGCAAGGGTGACGGTCACTTGCCGAGAGATGGGCCCGGTGGCGTCCGCGCGGCGAGAAGCGGCCCGGGTACGGCCACCCGCCGAGAGACGAGCCCGACGGCGACCGCCCGCCTGGAGACAAGCCCGGTGGCGACCGTCCGCCCAGAGACGAGACCGGTGGCGACCGGCCGCCCAGAGACGGGCCGGGTAACGCTTCCTCGCTCCATGGCCGGCCCCAGTGGCGACGCACGATCAGCCCCGGCCCCAAGCGACAGCGCCACGGGAACCGGGCCGGACGGGCGACCGCGCGTTCACACCCGGACCGACGGGTGAGCGCACACTCGAACCGGCCGGGTGACCCGCCGCTCGGTCAGAAGCGTTCCGGGTGGGCGCGCAGCCAGTCCTTCGCGGCCGACACGAGTCGGGGGTCGGCCGGCGGGGCCGCCTCGGGGTGGCGTTCGGCCCACTTCACGACGTACGAGCAGAGCGGGGCCACCGGGACGCCCTCGCGCTCGGCGAGGGCGTACAGCTCACGGGCGAGCGATCCGGCGATGCCCTTGCCCTCGTGGGCGGGCTCGACGACGGTGTGGACGGGGACCAGGGCGCGCTCCGGCGCCTCCAGGAGGAAGTACTCGATACGGCCGACGACTTCACCGTCGCCGACGGCCTCCAGGCGGCCCGCCGCCCGGTCGTCGCGGATCTCGGTCTCGCTCATGGGCACGCACTCTCCTGGTCCTCGTCCTGGTCACGGTCCTGATCGTGGCCGGTGGGTCAGGCCCCCACGGCCTGCGGGCTGCGCTGCTGGTCCGAGCCGGGCACCGGCTCGGACGGGTCGGCGCCGAGGGACACGATCCGGTTGCCGGCGTCGACGTGCACGACCCTGGGCCGCAGGGCGCGTGCCTCCGCGTCGGTGACCTGAGCGTAACTGATGATGATCACGAGGTCGCCGGGGTGGACGAGGTGGGCCGCGGCCCCGTTGATCCCGATGACCCCGGACCCCCGCTCGCCCTCGATGACGTACGTCTCCAGCCGGGCGCCGTTGGTGACGTCCACGATGTGCACCAGTTCGCCGGGCAACAGATCGGCGGCGTCGAGGAGATCGGCGTCGATGGTCACCGATCCCACGTAGTGCAGGTCGGCCTGGGTGACGGTGGCTCGGTGGATCTTGGACTTGAACAGAGTACGCAGCACTTTGGACTCCTGTAAGACGGCTCCCTGCCTGCTTTGTGCAGGTCAAGGGCGGTCCTCACTCTACAACTGGCACGCGCCCGACTCGGGGAGTGTGAGGAACATCGCTTGGCTCTGGCGAGCAGGTTCCCGTCCTGGGCAGCTTGCCTGACGACCCGTCAGACCCGGGAGTCATCGATGGGTCACCTCCCAGGAACACCTGACGAGTCCGTACGTGCCGGCCACTCGAGGGAGGTGTCCGGATACAGTGCGCGGGATGCCATCCTGGTCAGGGAGGGGAAGCGTGACCGACACCAGCGACACCCGGCCCGCCGAGGGCGAAGCGCAGGCGCCGCGGCAGAGCCGACTGCACCGCCTGATGCGCTACATCCCCCTGATCGCCCCCGTCCTGCTGTGGGCCGTGCCCTGCTGGGTGCTCCTGTACACCGGGCAGCACTGGCCGCTGCCCGTCACCCTGGCCGGCACCGCCCTGTTCGTCCTCGGCCTCGTCGGTATGCCGCTCGCGATGGTGCGCGGCCACGGCCGGCGCCAGCAGGACGGGGCGGCGATCCTCGGTGACACCCTGCTGGGCACCAGCTGGGTCCTGTTCACCTGGTCCGTTCTGCTCGGCGTCCTCTTGCGGCTCGCCCTGACCCTGGCCGGCGTCGGCGAGAGTCAGGACCGGGCCCGCGTCGTCACGTGGGCCGTCCTCGGCGTGACCGCCGTACTGCTCGTCTGGGGGTACGCCGAGGCCCGCCGCGTGCCCCGCGTGCGCCGACTCGACGTACGGCTCCCGCGTCTGGGCGCCGGATTGGACGGGCTGCGTGTCGTCCTCATCACCGACACCCACTACGGCCCGCTCGATCGCGCTCGCTGGTCGGCGCGGGTGTGCGAGACGGTGAACGCCCTGGAAGCCGACCTGGTCTGCCACACCGGCGACATCGCGGACGGCACGGCCGAACGCCGCCGCGCCCAGGCCGCACCGCTCGGTACCGTGCGGGCCGGCCGGGCCCGCGTGTACGTCACCGGCAACCACGAGTACTACAGCGAGGCCCAGGGCTGGGTCGACCTGATGGACGAGCTGGGCTGGGAGCCGCTGCGCAACCGCCACCTGCTGCTCGAACGCGGAGGCGACACCCTCGTGGTCGCCGGCGTGGACGACGTCACCGCCGAGTCCTCCGGCCTGGCGGGCCACCGCGCCCACCTCGCCGGAGCCCTGGACGGCGCCGACCCCGACCTGCCCGTGCTGCTCCTGGCACACCAGCCCAAGTTCGTCGACCGGGCGGCAGCCGCCGGCATCGACCTCCAGCTCTCCGGTCACACCCACGGCGGCCAGATCTGGCCCTTCCACCACCTGGTCCGCCTCGACCAGCCCGCCCTCGCCGGCCTGAGCCGCCACGGCACCCGCACCCTCCTCTACACCAGCCGCGGCACCGGTTTCTGGGGCCCGCCGTTCCGCGTCTTCGCCCCCAGCGAGATCACGCTGCTCGTGCTCCGCTCCCCGCACCCACCCACCTCGCCGTAGTCGCACTCCCGCCCGGCAGCACCGTCGTCATCGGCGGGCGCGCTCGCGCTGCCGGACAACGTGGCGCAGGGAGTGCCAGGCGACCACCGCCCATGCGGCGACGAGCACGGCGTACAGGACGACGGCGATCCAGACGAACAGCTGCGAGCCGGTACGGGCGGCGAGCACGCTGGTGCCGGTCACGCAGGCACCGAGCGGGAAGATGAACGACCACCAGGTGGCTGCGAAGGGCAGCCCTCTGCGGATCTCCCGTACGGTCAGCGCCGTGGCCAGCGCCAGCCAGAGCAGGGCGAAGCCCCAGATCCCGAGCCCGGCCAGGAGCGCCACGACCGCACTCCCGCGCGCGTACGGCGCGGGCAGCGCGCTCGGCGCCGCCGTGGCCAGCGTCCCGAGCGCCGTCACCGCCTGGTCCACCGCCCCCACCCCGATCCACATCGTGGGCACCACCGCACCGCCGGGCGCGTCATGGTGCACCAGGCGGCTGTAGACCATGGCCAGCACCAGCAGGACCGCGATCAGCCCGAGTCCGAGCATGGAGTAGCAGCACAGCAGCAGGGCCAGCCGTACCTGCCCGGCCGGTGCCCGCGGGACGAGGAGCGCGCCCGTCGCGGCGGAGACCAGCGGCGGCACCACCGGGAGCAGCCAGCCGCCGAACGCCGCGTCGGGCGTGAAACGGTGCCGCGTGACCATCAGATACGGCACCGTGCAGGCGGTGGCGAGACCCAGCACCGTACCGGCCGACCACAGCACCCAGTCCACATCCACCGCCGCACGTTCCCCGATCAGCCGCCGGCCGAGCAGCAGCGTGCCGGCCCCGACGGTGAGCAGCGCCATCGGCGGCGCCCCGAAGAACTGGGCCATTACCGGATCACCGGCGTGCACCCGCAGCGTGCGCTGCCCGGCGTAGCCGACGGTGAGGACGATCAGCAGCAGCGCGGTCCCCGCCCAGACCACCGTGGCGGCCTCGTACAGCCCGGGGAAACCACGCGGCAGCGTGGCCGCGGCGACCGAGACGATCCCGCTGCCCATCACGGCCGCGAACCAGCCGGGACCGAGTCGGCCCCGCTGTCTGCCGTTCGCCTCGTCCGGCTGGTCACGTACGTGCACGGACGGTCTCGGGGCGGGGCCGGCCGGGGACGGGACCGTTCGGCTGGGACTGGGGTGGGGTGTCACGGCGCGGAGTGCCTTCTCTTCTGTGTCGGATCCGTCACCGTCCACGTTCGGCGACGGTGACCGGCAGGCCGACCGGCGGGGCAGCGCCCGGCAGTTCACGGGACGCGGCCGAGACCGTCGGCCCGTTGGCGCCCTCGACGCTATGGCGGAGCACCGCTCCCGCCCCAGAGCAGCACGCGCCAGGACGCCCTCACACCAGGACATCGAGCATCGTGCGGGCTCGTTGCCGGGTGCCGGCCGGATGCCCCGATGTCCTGGTCCGAGCGTGTTGTGGCCACATCTGTGGCCATGGCGAGACGGCAGGGAACCGCTGGACACGGGGGAGGCACCGAAACCCGATGCCTCGATCCACACCACGGAAGGCAGCGGCATGCCGCAGGGACGCGGACGGCACTCGGCACGGGAGCGGCAGGGCGTCGCCGGGCGGATGATGGTGTCCTCCGATGGGGGCCCCAGTCGTCCGGGAGGCGCGCGATGAGGGACAGGCCGTCAGGCAGGAAGCCGCTCCTGGTGACCGTGCTGGTCTTCCCCGGCGTACGGCTGCTCGACGTCACCGGCCCGATCGAGGTGTTCACGACGGCCAACGAGTTCGGCGGCCGTTACCGGGTGCGCACGGTCTCCCCCGACGGCGCCGACGTGGTCACCGCGGCCGGCACCGGACTGCGCGTCGACCTGGCTGCCGCGCAGGTGCACGAAGCCAGCGATGTGGTGGTCGTCCCGGGCGGTCCGGAGTGGCCCTCCCTCATCAAGGACGACGCCCTGCTGGAGGCCATGGGGGCGCTCGACGCACGCAGCCGCCGCACCGCGTCCATCTGCACCGGAGCCTTCCTCCTCGCCGCGGCCGGACTGCTCGACGGACGCAAGGCGACCACGCACTGGCGTTTCGCCGACCAGCTGGCTCTGCGCTACCCGCGGGTGACCGTCGAGGCGGACGCCCTGTTCGTGCGCGACGGCCACATCATGACCTCGGCCGGCGTCAGCTCGGGCATCGACCTCTCGCTCGCCCTGGTCGAGGAGCACGTCGGCACCGATGTCGCCCGCGCCGTCGCCAAGGACATGGTCGTGTTCATGCAACGGCCGGGCGGTCAGTCGCAGTTCAGTGTCCGTACCCACACCCCGCGCGCGAGACAGGAGATGCTGCGCCGGGTCCTGGACGCGGTCGCCGAGGACCCGTCCGCCCCGCACACTCTTGCCGCCATGGCGCGCCGGGCCGGTGTGAGCACCCGCCACATGACACGCCTGTTCCACGACGAGATGAGCACGACCCCGGCCCGCTATGTCGAGCAGGTCCGCATGGAGGCCGCCCGGGCGATGCTGGAAGACAGCGACGACTCCATGGCCACGGTGGCCCGGCGGACCGGCTTCGGGTCACCGGAGTCCCTGCGCCGGGCCTTCACGCGCAACCTCGGCGTCACGCCGGGAGCGTACCGGGCACGCTTCCGCACCACGCACACCGCAGGCGACGGCAAGGGCGCCTGAGCCGTTGAGGTGTCCGGCGCGCACAGACGATCGCCCGGATCCGACAGGCCGGCCGTGCCGGACGAGGCTTGCCGGGCCTCCTCGACCATCCGTACGGCGTACATATTCGGCGCACACATACGGAGGCGCTGCCGTCACGGGCCGGCCGAAGCGGGGGCGTGAGAGTTCAGCCCGGCTCGCGCCCTGTTGCCGCACCTCGCCGCGACTGGCACAGCCGCCGGGTTTCCACGGCGCACCACGCCCCCGCCACGGCGGCCGACCCCGCCCCTGCCGCGTCGGCAGCGGGGCGGAGGCCGGGCCGCTGGGTGTCAGTTCGGGGTGGCGGCGTGCGGTCGGTTGTGCACCAGAAGCGCCGAGGCGAGGGCCGCGCACAGGAACACCGCGGCGATGACCGTCATGCCGGCGTGGACGCCGGAGGTGAAGGCGTCGCCGATCGCTGCGGTCACCTCCGGCGGAGCCGCTCGGTGGCCGCTGCTGCCGGTGGAGACGGCGTGTTCGACGGCGGGCCAGGCCGCTCGGGGGACGTGGTGGGCGTCCAGCCGGGTCGGCAGCTGGGACTGGAGCCGGGCGGCGAGGAGGGCGCCGAGGAGGGAGGAGCCGGTGACGGATCCGATCTGCCGGAAGGCGTTGACGGCTCCGGAGGCCATACCGGCACGTTCGTGGGAGACGCTGACCAGGGCGGCGGCGGTGCTCGGCGCGGCGACCATCCCGCTGGCGGCTCCGAAGAGGGCGAACAGCCACCACACCCGGGCGTAGGAGGTGGTCGGATCCAGCGTGGTGAGTCCGGCCGTGGCGGCGGCTCCGATGAGGAAGCCGAGGGTCAGCGGGAGCTTGAAGCCGGTGCGGCGGATCACGCGTCCCGTCGCGTAGCTGACGATGACATAGCAGCCGAAGAAGGGCAGCAGCCGCCATCCCACGTCCAGGGCGGACAGGTGCTGGACGCGCTCGTAGAAGAGGACCGTCACGATGGCGAGCCCGGTGAAGCCGAACAGCGAGACGGCCGCGACGAACATGACCGCGCTGAAGGACGCCGACCGGAACAGGGTGATGTCCAGCATGGGCGTGCGGCCGGCGCGCTCGACGAGGACGAACCCGGTCAGGGCCGCGGCCGCGATGATCCAGGCGGTGAGGATGCGGGGGCCGGCGTAGCCGTCGTGTCCGCCTTCGATGAGGGCGTAGACGAGGGCGGAGATACCCAGGACGGCCAGGACCTGGCCGGCGATGTCGAGCTTGCCCTCGGGGCCGCGCGATTCGGTGACGAACGCGGCGGCGGCCATGGTGACCACGGCGAGGACGGCGGTCGACAGGAAGACCGTGTTCCAGTGGAAGTGGTCGAGCAGGGTGCCCGCGATCAGAGGGCCGACGGCGAGCCCGATGCCGGACGAGGCCGCCCAGATGGTGACCACTTCGGTGCGCCGGTGGGGGTCGGGGAAGGTGGCTCCCAGGATGGCCAGGCTGTTGGGCAGGATGAGGGCGCCGCCGAGGCCGGAAACGAGCTGGCCGGCGATGACGCCTCCCGCCGAACCCGCCGCGTAGACGATGAGCGACCCTACGATCATGACCGCGGCGCCGGTGACGAAGGCGCGCTTGCGGCCGTAGAGGTTGCCGATGGTGCCCGCGGACAGCACCAGACTGGCCACCAGCAGGGTGTATGCGGAGGGGATCCAGACGAGGCCGGTCGGGGAGACGTGCAGGTCGTCCTGGATGGCAGACAGCGCCGAGACCGAAGCGGTGATCAGCAGGAAGGTCGTCATGGCGCCCAGGCACATCGCGATGAGCGTGACGGCGGCGCGCCGGGCGGGCTGGTGCGGGGAGGGCTGGACGCCGGTTCGCGGGCCGATCGGCCGGAGTCGGCCCGGGGCGGGGGAAGGTGTGGAGGTCACGGTGTCCTCGTCTCAGCCGAGCTGCGGGTAGAGGGCGGCGACGCCACCGGAGAGGCCGGCCTGTACCTGGCGACTGCGGTCGTCGACGACGATCTCGGCAGCCCCGGCGGCAAGGCCGTCGACGGCCGCGCGGGCGACGTCCGCCGGGTCGGTCTTGGGTCCGTCGACGTGGCGGGCCATGTCGGTGTCCATGTAGCCGACGTGGAGCGCGGAGACGGTGATGCCCCGGGGTGCGAGCTGCTGGCGGACGGCGTTGGTCAGGCTCCACTCCGCGGCCTTGGCGGCGGCGTAGGCACCGACCGCGGGGAAGCTGATCCATGACAGGGCGGACAGGATGTTGAGGACGGCGCCTTCGCCCTGTGACTCGATCACGGGGGTGAAAGCCCGGATCATGCCGAGGGTGCCCAGATAGTGGGTCTCCATCTCCAGGCGGACGGCGTCCCAGCTGCCGGTCAGCAGATCGGCGCCCGTGGAACTGCCCGCGTTGTTGATGAGCACCGTGATGTCACGTGCTTCCTCGGCAGCCGCGGCGACGGACGCGGGGTCGGTGACGTCGAGGCGTATCGCTTTCACGCCGGGCAGATCGATCTGGTCCGGTCGGCGGGCCGCCCCGTACACCGTGGCGCCCCGCGCCAGCAGTTCCTGGGCCAGTGCCCGGCCGAGTCCGCGATTGGCCCCGGTGACCAGGACGGTTGCGCTGCTGATGTCCATGATTCCTCCCTGGGGATGTGCCCACCCCAGCTGACTTACGATTGAAGAAGTCAGCTGCGACGGTATAGGCTGGCTTTGCATGAGGCAAGTCAGGTGGAGGGTGCAGAGATGAAGGATCTGCGGGAGGAACGGGACGCCTGGTCCATGGCCAACTGCTCCATCGCCAGGACCCTGGAGATCGTCGGCAACAGGACGGCGATGCTGATCATGCGGGAGGCGTTCCTGGGCACACGCCGGTTCGACGACTTCGCCAGGCGTGTGGGCATCGGTGAACCCGCCGCCGCCGCGCGCCTGAAGGAACTGACCGCCGCCGGCCTGCTGGAGCGCGTCCCCTATCAGGAGCCCGGCCAGCGGACCCGGTACGCCTATCAACTCACCGAGAAGGGCCAGGACTTCCGGGCCGTCATCGTGGCCCTTCGGCAGTGGGGCGACAGGTGGGCCGCCGATGAACAAGGGCCCCCCGTGGTCGCGCGCCACGAGAACTGCGGCGCCGAGGTGCACGCGGTGCTCCGCTGCGACGACGGCCACGACGTGCCGATCGGCGACTCGTTCGTCGACGCCGGGCCGGGTCTCATCCGCGTCAGCCCGGACGGCCCCTGAACCGAGCGGCGGCGGAAACACCCGCAGGACGACTCCCCCACCGGCGGGCCGCCCCAGCCATAGCCGACCGGCGCGACACACCGGCACCACACGCCCCGAGGAGCTGCCGCATGTCCGAACCATCGAAGCACCGCCTGAGCGCCCACGCCGACGACCGGACAGGAGCGGCGGGACACCGATCACGCGTGTTCGGCTGGGAGGACCCCGCGATCTCCGCCGGCGCCGTCCCCCACCACAGTGGTCTGGACTTCCTCCGCGAGATCCTGGCGGGGCGCCTGCCCACCCCGCCGATCGCCGCCACCCTGGGCTTCACCCTGGAGGAGGCCGAGCACGGCCGGGCGGTCTTCGCCCTGGTGCCGGGCGAGGAGCACTACAACCCGATCGGCAGCGTCCACGGCGGCGTCTACGCCACGCTCCTCGACTCGGCGGCCGGCTGCGCGGTGCAGTCCGTGCTGCCCCGGGGCATGGGATACACGTCGATCGACCTGACCCTGAAGTTCCTGCGTCCGATCACCGTCGGCACGGGCAAGGTCCGCGCCATCGGCACCGTCCTCAGCAGTGGCCGCCGCACCGCCCTCGCCCAGGCGGAGCTCCGCGACACCGGCGACCGGCTCCTGGCCCACGCCACCAGCAGCTGCATGCTCTTCCCGGTCCCGGCCCGCTGACCGTCCACACCGGCGCGAGAAAGAGCCCCCGGAGCCGTTAGGCCACCTCGGGCCGCACCTGGCGGCAGCTGCCGGCGGTCTTCGGGCCGGCCTGGCCCAGCGTCCACCGGCGCTTCGCGCACTGGAGCCGGGACCGCGTCCGGGCCAGGCTCCACCGCGTCCGCGTCCGCCGACTTCCCTTCGTCCCAGCCCACTTGCGCCGAGGGCAGCCGGTGCTAAGGTCCGGTTGATCGGAATACGGGGGGTATCAGGTGTTCGTAGTGGGCACGGCCGCAGTGTTCATCCTGCTGGCGCCGCACGTCGCTTGGTACATCAACCTTCCCTTCCTCCTCCTCGTGGCCGTCGGCTGCCTCGCGGACTTGGCTTCGAAGAAGAGGCATGTCCGGTACCTGGCTTTCGGCTACCTCCTCTTCCTCGACGTAGCCGCGCCCTACGAGACGAGCCGGAAGGCCGGCTGGAACTGGGTCGCATGGGTCGACCTGGTCCTCCTGCTGGTGGCGACCCTCGTGGCGGCGCTCCTCCTCCTGTTCGGTCAGGAGAACGCCGGCAGCACCCGCCCGGCACCGCTGCCGGCGGTACGCAACCGGCCGGTTCCGGCGCCGCGCCGACGCCCGGCCCGGGTCGCCGCCCTGCGCCGGCAGGCGGAGCGGGCCGCGGCCCGGCGTTCGGTCATGCGGCCTTCTGCGAGGCGGCTGCCTCCGGGCGCAGATCGTCGAGGGTGAGCCGGTGGGCAGGCGGGTCGGGCACGACGATCTCGCGGGTGAGGCCCAGGTCGGGCCCGACGTGCAGGAGTTCACCCGGCTCCAGCAAGCGCCATGCGGGGTGATCGTCCATGCGTTCGCTGGCGATCACGACGGCCGGGGCGTCGGCCAGGGGGCGCGAGTGGATGCGCATGTGGCCGTCCGTACCGGTGTGGTCCAGGTGCCGGCCGCCGTGACGCCCGCCCGCCGGCCGTTGCAGGACGTACAGCTCGTGGGTGTCGGGGTAGCGCAGCGCCCACAGTTCCCCGGGGGTGGCCAGGATCAGGTTGAGGGCGTACAGGGGCAGGTTCTGCGCGATCCATCGGGCGGCGTCCGCGATGCCCGTCGTGATGTCGCCGCCCCGCACCCCGATCTCACGGGTGATCAGGGCGAAGAACCGCTCGGAGTCGGTGTCGCCGTGGACGAGGCGCAGGTCGTCACCGAGGTGCTCGTCGAGCCGGCCGAGGTCTTCGATGACTCCGTTGTGCGCGAAGATCCGCCCCTGCTGCACGAACGGATGGGTGTTGCGGGCCTCCAGGCCGCCCGTGGAGGCGTACCTGATGTGCGCGACGAAGGTGACGGACTCGGTCTGCTTGGCCTCGGTGGCGAACGCGCGGTCCTCGTAGGCGGCCAGCGGTGCCTTGCTCACCTCGGGAGTGCCGTCCGGGGCGAAGTGTCCGAGCCCCGTGCCGTCCGGGTCGCGGTGGCTCTGTGCGGTGAGGCTGTCGGGTGCGTCCAGCAGCCAGAAGGTGGCGTGGGTACGCCTGGGTGCGCTGCTCAGACCGAAGAGACGGCACATGAGGTGGTTCCCCTTCCGGGTCGGCGATGGCCGGTGGCGTGCGGAGGTGCGGACAGTGGCGGGCGGGGCGCTGCGGGTTCCTGGTCCTTGCGGCATGCACGACGGGTTCCTGGTCCTTGCGGCATGCACGACGGCCGCCGTCCGGCCGTCGGCACGCGCCGTCCCGGCGGGTCAGCGTCATGTCCGTCGGGCCGGCCCGACGGACCCGCCGGTCGGCGGAGGGCGCCCGAACCACCGACCGACCGCCTGTACACGGTCCGCCCGGGCGCCGGGCGGGCGGCTGGTTCGGAGCATGCGCGGTACGGCCGTCGGGCGGTTCCGCGCGTGGCGGGGATGCCGTAGGCGCGCCCGCGTCGCCGACCCGAGGCGGCGCGGGGTCTCCGGGCCGGCCTGGGGGCCCTGGTGGCGAGCCGCGCGCCCCCGGCCCGCCGGGGGCCGCGTCCTGACTCCTGCGCCTCATCGGTGATCCTGCTCCGCCTTGGCCGACCGCCCGGCACCGTCCTCCGGCAACGGCGAGTGGGCCAGCACGACGACGGCCCGCCGCGCACCTCCTCGTCGAAGACGAGGGTTCCCCACAGGATGGAGATCACCGGGTCCCCGAGGGAAAGCCCGGGCTGTGCCGCCAGCAGGCGCCCGGCGTGCACCGCCGACTGCAGCAGGAACATCGAGCCGGCTCCGGCGACGACCATGGCGTACAGCTGCCAGCTGGTGAGCAGGGCGGCGAGGCCCCGGGCGAAGGTGGCGGTCATCCCCTTGATCAGGGCGGCCGTCAGTCCGAAACCGCAGCTGGTGGTCGTGCCCAGGATGGCGGCCTTGCGCGCGCCCCGGCCGGTCAGCCGCGCCCACCACACGCCGGCGGCGATCAGCAGCAGCCCGGCGGCCATCGCGGCCGAGGCCGCCCACTCACGCGGCCGCATCGGGCTGTGGAGGAGCAGCGAGGCCGGCATCAGTGCCACGGGCAGATCCAGTACCAGCAAGGACTCGACCACGGACATGCGGCCGTTGCCCAGGGCCGCCGCCTGCAACAGGAAGCCGGCGATGACACAGGCGACCCCGCCGAACCACACCGGACGGTGCGGCAGGCTCCGGATCAGCCGCCGGCTGAGACCGGGAGGGACGTGCCTCTCGCCGTACGGTTCAGCCGCGACCGGTCCCGTCATCAGAAAGGTCCCGTCATCAGAAATACGATTCGAGCGTGCCGCTGCGCCGGACGTCGAGCGTGGCGCAGTGGAAGGAACCGCCGAACGGCGCGTAGTGCAACAGGTCGCACGGAATGGGCTCGAAGCCCCACTTCTCCAGCGCGCGCAGCGTCCTGGTGTGATGGCGCTCGGCGATCACGCGCTTCTCGTCGGCCATGAGCACGTTCATGTTCAGCCACTTGCCGCACAGCGAGGTCGTTCTGAGAAAGCGGTCGTCGATCGGGTCGGGTTCGGGGGCGACCAGGACGTCCCAGGACTTCAGTACGTCCGGCAGCTCATCCACGTCGATGTACTCGGGGTTGACCATCACTTTGCCGGGCGACAGCAGCACGAACGTCGTGTCGATGTGCATGGGCGTACGGCATCGGCTCGCGACCTCGTGGACGCGGTACTCCGGACCGAGGTGCCGGCGCAGCCATTCGATGCCCATGCGGTTGGTGACGTTGCTCCGCGTGACGAACAGATCGCGTCCGGCGCGTACGAAATCCGCCGCGTCGAACACCGGCTCGTACTCGGTCAGGATGTACCGCATGGGCTCCCCGGCGGCGGGGGTGCGGAAGTCCGCCTCGAACAGCTCGTCGGTGAGTTGCGGCTTCGGCGCCGCGGTCCAGCGCGCGCCCCGCCGGAAGTACTCCTTGAGGAGTGAGCGGTAGGAGTGCGTCTCGAAGTACCGGCACGGCCATGCCATCGGCGTTTCGATGATCTCGTCGCCGACCACCAGGAGGCTGTCCCTGGGGCACGTGTTGCAGAACCCGTGCGACGACCAGTCAGGGGTGCTGAAGCGCTGCCTGAAGTCGACCGCGTCGGGGCGCCGGACCGTGACCCCGAGGGACTGGAGGAGGGTGACGAACTGATCGAGTTCCCGCTGCGCCTGCTCGACCAGGAAACCCGGGTACCGGAAGCCGGCGGCAAGACCTTGCAGCCGCGCGGCCCAGGGCGGGATGTTGCAGGCCACGACCGGGTGGCGGGAGGGAATCGTCGCGCCCTCCAGACGCCCGACGACGACCTCCTCCAGGGGGTCCCACTCATTGTGGGAGCTGACCGGCACGACGGGCAGGTCCGCGGGCGTCGCCCCGGCGTCCACGGTGGAGGACAACGGCTGGTTCACGCGCACCCCTCGACCTGTCGACCTGTCGACTTGGCAGCAGTTGTCGGATATGCCCGACCAGCGGCTTTACTCACGGTACATCGTCGCGCTACGCACGGCGACAGGCGGCGTCGGGCGAGTGACCCGTCTCCGTGGCAGGGTCCGGCCTTGCCGGGTCACCGGGCGTCGGGCGGGCGGCCGGTCCGGGAGCATGCGCAGGACGGCCCGTTCGACGGGCCCTTGCGTGGCGGGGATGCCGCAGGGGCCTTCGTCGCCGAGCCGAGGCAGCGCGGCAGACCGCGGGGGTGTTGCCGAGATACCCGGACACCTCGCGCGCCGCCCGGGCGATGGCCCGGCGCCGGGCGGACTCGCTGCGCGCGACGGGTTCCGAGACGGCGAGGGCCACGGCGGCCATGACCGTGGCGTGCCAGGTGCGGAAGTCCTTGGCGGTGATCTCCAGGCCGGCCGGTTTCCTGAGGTAGGCGTTGATGTCGTCGCCGCTCAGCTCGTGCCAGGTCTGCTGCTCCCGGTACGCCAGGAGCCGGTCGCTCCCGCCCCGGCGCCGCCGCAACGCGGTCAGGGTGCGGCAGGCGGCGGGGTCGGTGACCGTCTTCGTGATCTCCCTGCCGTGCTTGCCGGTGAGGGCGAACAGCACGGCACCGGCCTGGCAGTGGGAGTGCTCGCGCAGCAGGGTGGTGAGGCCGCAGCTGTGGTTCAGTTCGGCGCAGCGGTCGCTGCCGATCCGGAAGAAGTCGAGGTCGAGGAGGCGTACCGCTGTGGCCAGGACCCGCTGCCGGGTCAGGCCCCGATCGCTCATGTGCCCTTCGACCGCCTCCCTCACCGCCGGCAGGACCTCGGCGACGTCGAGCACGTGCTCGTGCTCGGCCTGCTCCTGTTCAGCACGGAGCTGGGGGTGTACAGGTACTGGCGGCGCCCGGCGGCGTCCGTGCCCACGGCCTGAAGATGCCCGTCGGCCCGGGTGCAGATCCACACGTCGCGCCAGGCCGGCGGTATGACCAACGCGCGGATGCGGGTCGGTTCGACCGGATCGCGCAGCGGCTCGCCCAGGGCGTCGAGGTACCGGAAGCCGCGCCCGTGCCGCAGCCGGCGGTACCCGGGGTCAGTGGGACGGCAGTGACAGAGACGCATCCCCGCCTCCTGGGACTCACCCGAGACCGGACTCCCTCGTCGCCGCCCCGTGAGCCGGTCACCTGGTTCACCCTTCGACCACCCCATCGGTGGAGCATTGGTCTGCGTAGCATGGCCGGAGACGGACACCGTCGGCCGAAAAAAGTCCGAGCGGGAGTCCGGTACCGGAAGAAGGCGATCCCCGTGAACGTCGCATACGGAACGAACCTGTACGGAGCGGCAGGAGCGGAAGAACTCTTTCCGTGGTTCGCCGTCATGTTCGCGATTCTGGCGGTGGCCCTCGTGGTCATGCTGCTGAAGACCAGGCACCACTGACACGTTTCCTGGCCGTTCCCGGTCACAGTCCCAGCGGCTGCGCGCCAACGCCGGAGGCAGGAGTCTCGCCGCCCGCCTCGTTGAAGGCGTCCAGAGCCTGTACGAGTGCCCGACGCTGCGCCGGCCGCAGCCGCTGGACGATCGCGTGGATCTCGGCCCGGCGCCGGGCGATGACCGACTCGACGGTCCGCCGGCCTTCCTCGGTGAGGGTCAGCAGCGTCTCCCGGCGGTCCTCCGGGTTGGGCTGCCGTTCGGCGAGCCCGGCCGCGATGACGCGGTCCGCCATCCGCATCGCGGTCGAGGGACTGACCCGCAGCGACTCGGCCAGGGCGACCAGCTTGATGGCGCCACGGCTGGACATCACGACGAGCATGCGGAACTGCGGCAGCGTGACCCGTTCCTCGACCCCGGCGAGCGAGCGGGCGGAGACCGCCATCAGCACGCGGGAGGCCGTGAGCACCGCCCGGGTGACCGCATCGACGTCATCCGTTTCCCCGGCCGATGTCTCACGCTGCGCCATACGTCCTTTGTACCGTGCATCTGTCCCGCGCCGCCGAGGCGCCCTGGGGCCGACAGGGAATCGCCCGGCGCCATGCGCGGAGAGGCCGCCCCGAGGCCGGCCGGGGTGGTGACGGCGGCCGTGAGGATCCTCTTCCGCAAGGGGCGCCCGGGCCTGGACGCGGCGCTCCTCCGGACTCGAAGCCCCCAGGAGCCGGCAAGGCCGCAGCGCTCTCTCCCTCGCCAGCCTGGTCAAGTCGTCCGTGGTCCGTAGACGCGGTAGTCCTCGGCGTCGGGCCACTTGACCTCCAGTCCGAGGCCGGGCCGCGAGGGGTCCGGGCGCAGGGCGCCTCCTTCGGGTGCCAGCGTGCCGTCGAACAGCAGGCGTTCGAGCCGCACGTGGTCGTGGAAGTACTCCAGGTGCCGCAGCCGGCGCACGGCGCAGAACGCGTGGGCGGAGACGGCCGGCGCGCAGTGGGCGGACAGGTCCAGGTGATGGGCCGCGGCGAGGCCGGCCACTTCCAGGACACCGGTGATGCCTCCGCAGCGGGTGACATCGGCCTGGAGGCAGTCCACGGCGGGGCCTTCGACGAGGTTGACGAAGTCCCGCGTGGTGTAGGCGTATTCGCCGGCCGCGATCTCCAGCCGGGCGGGGCCCTGCTCGCACAGCATGCGCAGGCCGTCGAGGTCGGCGGAACTGACGGGCTCCTCGAACCACCGCACGTCCCACTCCTCGTGGAACCGGCGGGCCCAGTACAGCGCCTGCTTGCGGCCCAGCGCCCCGTTGGCGTCGGTGAAGATCTCCGGCTCCGCACCGACGGCCTCGCGGACCGCCGCCAGGCGTCGCGGGTCGCCCTCGGGGTCCCGGGAGGTCTTCAGCTTGACTCGTGGGATGCCCTGCTCCACCCACCCGGTGAGCTGGTCGGTGAGGCGGTCCAGGGAGTAGTTCGTGAAGCCGCCGCTGCCGTACACCGGCACCCGGTCGTGGTACGCCGGGAGCAGTTGGACCAGCGGCAGGCCGAGGAGCCGGGCCTTGAGGTCCCACAGCGCCACGTCCACCGCGGAGACCGCCATGGCGCCGGCGCCGGGGCGGCCGGCGTTGCGGATCTGCCGCTGCATCAGCTCCCACACGGCCGCCGGTGCCGTGGCGGCCTGGCCCTTGATGAGCGGCGCGAGCTGGGAGTCGGCGAACGAGGCGACCGACACGTCCCCGTAGGTGTAGCCGAGGCCGGTGCGTCCGCCGGCGTGCACCCGGACCAGCACCATGGTGGTGGAGTCCCATTCCAGGGTGCCGTCCTGTTCCTTGCCGTCCGGGCCGTCGGTCGGCGCCTCGAAGGCGTGCACGTCCACCGCGTCGATCCGGCAGTCCGCCGGATCCGGCCCGGCACCGGTCCCGGCGCCGCTCATGAGTGCCGTCCCGGCAGGTGTCCGGCGACCTCGGTGATCATCTGGCGGAACTCGGGGACGCCCGCGAAGAGTTGCGCGAGCGGGACCTCCTGCTGGTGGTGCGCGCCGAGGGAGAGTCGCTTCGGCCGGCCGACGACCGCTGCCACGGGCTGGTGGTCCAGCCTGGCGTCGTACAGCCTGTTGAGCAGGTGTACGGCACCGGGACCGGAGGTCGCCGTGCAGCAGCCCACCTCGCCGGTGAACCTCGCGTGCGCGCGGGCCATGAACGCGGCCATCTCCTCGTGCCGGGTCTGGATGAGCTCCGGTTCCCGCAGGCGTTGCAGTAAGAAGTCGGCCACCAGCGTCATGACGTGCTCCCTCGGATGCGCACCTGTGCCGTCCGCAGGAGGTGACCGGAGGCGGCTCCGCGTAAACGAGCGGCGGCCGGGCTCCCCTGTCCGGTCGACGCGGTGCTCGGCCGAGTGGCTCTGCCGGGTCCGGCCGGCGAGAGGCGCCTCGCCGGAGGCGCACGGGTTCCCGCCTCCCGGGACCCCTTCCGGGTGACCGGGGGGCTGCGCTCCGCCGCCCCCGGCCGTGGACGCCCTCCCGGTCGGGCTGTTCGTCCCGGGCACGGGCCGGCTCCTCGCCCCGGACACCGTCAGGCTCCTGGCCTCGGACACGGCTGTGGCCGTCCTCGGCGGGGCGCGGCGGACCGAGATGCCCGAGCGTCTCGCGCAGCTCGCCCAGGCACCGGGCGATCAGCCGGGACACATGCATCTGCGAGATGCCCACCAAGGCGGCGATCTGCTGCTGTGTCAGGTCGTGGA
Organism: Streptomyces sp. NPDC004658; assembly: GCF_040609555.1. Lineage (NCBI taxonomy): Bacteria > Bacillati > Actinomycetota > Actinomycetes > Kitasatosporales > Streptomycetaceae > Streptomyces > Streptomyces sp. NPDC004658. The sequence continues at coordinate 2,544 of NZ_JBEXKG010000136.1, read as the reverse complement.
AGAACCGCAGCACCAGGATGCGGCGCTCCCGCTCCGGGAACTGCCTCAGCGCGTCGGCCAGTTCCACGCGTTCGGCGACGGTCTCGATCCGGGCGTCCCGTTCGCCGAGCACCTCGCCGAACGCGGGCAGAGCCCCGTCCCGTCCCTCCGACGGCGCGTCGAGCGAGCGGGGCCGTACCGCGTCCTGGGAGCGGACGGCCTCGGCCACCGCGTCCTCGGACAGACCGCAGGCCCGGGCGATCTCCCCGAGCGTGGGCGGGCGGCCGCCCGCGGCCTGTTCGAGGTCCCGCCGCACGCGCCGCACCTGCTGCCTGGTCTCCTGCACGGAACGGGGCAGTCGCACGAGCCCGGTCCGGTCCCTGAAGTGGCGCTTCAGCTCCCCGGTGATCGTCGGCACCGCGTAGGCCAGGAACGGGTGTCCGTGGCCGGGGTCGTAACCGTCGACGGCCTTCACCAGCCCCACGCAGGCCACCTGGAAGAGGTCGTCCTGCTCCTCCACGCCGATGTTGCGGTATTTCGCGGCGATCCTGCGGGCCACGGGGATCAGGGTACGGACGGCTCGCTCCCGGGCCGCGTCCCGCTCGCGCCCCGGTGGGTGGCTGCTGATCCGTCCGACGACCTCGTCGATCCGCAGGGACGTGAGCGCGCCGTCGGTCTCGTGCTTCCCCGGCGGGCGGAGGGTGGTCGGCGGATTCATGTGAGCCTCTGAGCTGGAGGGGCCGGCTGGGCTGCACCATGGGTTTCCCGATTCCTTTGTCCTATGCAAAGATCACCCGCTCGGCGAGGATTTCGGGTGGACCCGCGGGCGGAGCGGATGATTCCGGTTTCGCGGTGCCGGAGGGGTCGTCACACAGCGGTCGTAGTCGCGTCTGCTCGGCGGCGTACGCCTCATGCCGCTGTCCGCCCTGCTGCTCGCCGGCGTCGGCGCGATCGGCCGGCGCATCGGACGGGTGGCCCACCTCAAGCATGTGCCGGCCCGGACCTGCGCTGTACGGCCTGCTCGCCGGTTTCGCCCTGGTGCCGGCCGTCGCCCCGCTGCTCACCACGGCACCGGGCGGAGAGCCGGACACCGGCCGCGCCCGGCGCACACCCCGTTTCCGGACGACGCGGCCGGGAAAACCCCCATGCCATGAAGGAGCAAGCCGGCACACAGGAAGAACCGGCGGACGACGTCTGCCCGCCGTGGGTACTGCGGGAGTACGCGGTTCTCGCCGACGGCGAACGCGGCGCCGTGGTGGACCCGGAGGGACGGATCGTCTGGCTGTGCGCGCCGCGCTGGCACAGCGACGCCGTGTTCTCCGCCCTGATCGGGGGCCGCGGGTACTTCGGTGTCGAACCGGCGGACCGCTGGCACGTGTGGGGCGGCTACTACGAGGACGGCACGCTGATCCGGGTCAGCCGCTGGGTGTCCGCCGACTGTGTGATCGAGTGCCGCGACGCCCTGGCGATGCCCGCCTCGGTGGACCGGCTCGTACTGCTGCGGCGGATGCGCGTCGAACGGGGGGAGGCCGCGCTGCGGCTCACCCTCGACCCGCGGCCCGGCTTCGGCGCCGGCCGCGTGCGCGACCCCCGCCTGGAGGACGGCGTGTGGACCGCGGACGCCGACGGTCTGCGGCTGCGGCTCGTCGGCGCCCGCGAAGCCGCGTGGAAGCCCGGGACCGGGCTGCGCGGTGAGTTCCGGCTGCGCAAGGGCGAGCACCACGACCTCGTCCTGGAGTTGTCGGAGCGGGAGCGCGTCGAGCCCCTGGATCCGGATCGGCTGTGGAAGGCGACGGAGGACGCCTGGCGGCGGGCGGTGCCCGACTGCTCCCGGCTGGCCGCGCCGCGCGACGCCCGGCACGCGTACGCCGTCCTGCGCGGCCTGACCAGTTCCTCCGGCGGCATGGTCGCCGCCGCCACCACCTCCCTGCCGGAACGCGCGAACACCGGCCGCAACTACGACTACCGCTTCGCCTGGATCCGCGACCAGAGCTACGCGGGCCTCGCGGTCGCCGCCCACGGCCCGCACGAGCTGCTCGACTCCGCGGTGCGTTTCACCGCCGAACGCATCCTGGCCGACGGCGAGGGCATGCACCCCGCGTACGACGTCGCCGGCGGGCCGGTCCCGCGGGAGCGCGGGCTGCCCTTCCCCGGCTACCCGGGAGGCTACGACCGGGTCGGGAACCGGGCGGCCGAACAGTTCCAGCTCGACGCGTTCGGGGAGGCGCTCCAGCTGTTCGCCGCCGCCGCGCACCACGACCGGCTCACCCCCGACGCCGAGCGGGCGGTCGCCGTCGCCGTCGACGCGGTGGAACGCAACTGGAAGCGGCCCGACGCGGGGCTGTGGGAACTGGAGGACCGGTGGTGGACCCAGTCCCGGCTGAGCGTGGTCTGCGGGCTGCGCCGGGTGGCCGCGACACTCAAGGGACGGACGGCACGGCGCGGCGCCGACCTCGCCGAGGCCGTCTTCGCCGAGACCCGGCGCCGCTGCCTGGACGCCGGCGGCCGCTGGCGCCGGGGCGCCGAACACGGGGGGGCCGTGGCCGCGCGGCGCACCCCCCCTGG
>NZ_JBEXKG010000135.1:0-20544 GCF_040609555.1 Streptomyces sp. NPDC004658 | reverse complement strand
CGGCGGAGCCGGCCGACGAGCGCCTGGAGGGCGCCGGTGGCGTCGGCGGGCGGGTCGGCGCCCCACACCTCGTCCACCAGCACGCCGGCGGGCACGGTCCGCCCGGCCCTGAGCGCGAGCACGCACAGCAGGGCACGCAACCGCGCCCCGCCGACCGGAACGGCCGTACCGTCGGGGCGGATCGCCTGAGTGGTGCCGAGCAGCCGATAGCGCACGGGGTCCATTGTCCCTGGAGCGATCAGCGGCAGTCACCGGGCTCGGCCGGCGTGGCGCCGGGGGGCTCGGGCGCGGCGGGGTTCTCCGGGCGGGTCGGTCTGGTTCCCGTGACGTCCAGTGTGACGAGCGCCCCCGTGGTGCGGCGGATCCGCCGGGGGCCCGGCCCCTCCCCGGGGTCCTCCCGCTCGAACCACCTCGGGCAGGCCGCCACCGGCTCCAGGGTGTGTGCGCCGGGCACGGGCTCGGTCGTGTACGGGGACGGCAGGAGGACCGGCCCGTCGGACGGGCGGTCCGCTGCGAGGGCCCGGTCGATGCGTTCGCGGACGCGCGGGTCCGTGCGGACCGTGTACCGCTGGTGCACCAGCTCGATGGCGCGGACGCGGCCGACCGTCTCCGCGTCGGGCCCGCCGTGGTGCTCCACCCGGGCGGTGGCGCCGTAGCGGGCGTCCTCCTCGCCCGCCGGCACGAGCCGCCAGGCGACCTCGTCGCCGACGGCGAACGGCGTGCCGCAGCACTCCATCTGCCAGTCCGCGTAGTACACCCTCATCCGTGGCATTCCTTCACCTTCGCGGAACCGGACGGCCACCGCGAGACGTTTTCCCCACGTGTCCGCGGCCGGTACGGTCGCAGTTCCCGACCGTCCCCGGCCGCAGCACAGGAGCTCGCCCATGACCACCGCCACCACCCGCCACGGCGAACGCCAGATCAGTCCGGTGTTCGTCGGCATCCTGGCCGTGACGGCGGTGACCGGCTGGGCCACCTGGACCGGATTCGCCGCGCAGCCGGGCGTCGCGGTGTTCCTGTTCGTGACGGCGGCCTGGATCGTCTCCCTGTGCCTGCACGAGTACGCGCACTCCCGCACCGCCCTGCACAGCGGGGACATCACGGTCGGCGCGAAGGGCTACCTCACGCTGAACCCGCTGAAGTACACGCACGCCCTGCTGAGCATCGTGCTCCCGGTGCTGTTCGTGATCATGGGCGGGATCGGTCTGCCGGGCGGCGCGGTGTTCATCGAGCGGGGCCGGATCCGGGGCCGCTGGCGGCACAGCCTGATCTCGGCGGCGGGCCCGCTGACGAACGTCCTGTTCGCGGCGGTGTGCACGGCCCCGTTCTGGCTGGACGCGCTGGACGGGGTGCCCGCGGACTTCCGGTTCGCGCTCGCGTTCCTGGCGCTGCTGCAGGTGACGGCGGCGCTGCTGAACTTCCTGCCGGTGCCGGGCCTGGACGGCTACGGCGTGATCGAGCCGTGGCTGTCGTACAACGTGAAGCGGCAGGTGGAGCCGTTCGCCCCGTTCGGGCTGCTGTTCGTGTTCGCGCTGCTGTGGCTGCCGTCGGTCAACAGCGCGTTCTTCGACGTGATCGACTCGATCATGCGGGCGCTGAACGTCGACGACTTCTCCCGCTACTGCGGCGAGGCGAACTACCGGTTCTGGCAGGACACCCCGGAGATCTGCCGGCTCAGCCCGTGACGGAGCGGTCCTGCCCGGCGGCCCGGCCGCGCTTGACGTAGTACCAGGTCATGTTGGAGGACAAGCCCGCCAGCAGCACCCACACGATGCCCAGCCAGCTCCCCTGGACGAAGGAGATGACCGCCGCGGCCACCGCGAGGAGGCAGACGATCAGGGCATAGAGGGCGATGCGGGGCATGGGGGTCGGCTCCGGATCCTGTCGGGGGACACTGCTGAGGTCACCAGTGTCCCCCATGGCCGGACCGGGCTCACACGTCGGTGACGCGCAGCCCGGCGTGTGCCTTGTACCGGCGGTTGACGGAGATCAGGTTCGCGACCAGCGACTCGACCTGGTGGGCGTTGCGCAGCCGGCCCGCGAAGATGCCGCGCATGCCGGGGATGCGTCCGGCCAGTGCCTGCACGATCTCCACGTCGGCGCGCTCCTCGCCGAGGACCATGACGTCGGTGTCGATCTGCTCGATCTCCGGGTCCTCCAGGAGGACGGCGGACAGGTGGTGGAAGGCGGCGGTGACCCGCGACCCGGGCAGCAGCGCGGCGGCCTGCTCGGCGGCGCTGCCCTCCTCCGGCTTCAGCGCGTAGGCGCCCTTCTTGTCGAAGCCGAGCGGGTTGACACAGTCGACGACGAGCTTGCCCACCAGTTCCTCGCGCAGCGACTGCAGCAGCGGGCCGTGGCCCTCCCACGGCACGGCGACGATCACGATGTCGCTGCGGCGCGCGGTCTCGGCGTTGTCGGCGCCCTCGATGCCGTGGCCGAGTTGCTCGGCGGCGGCCTGCGCGCGCTCGGCGGCCCGGGAGCCGATGATCACCTTCTGGCCGGCCCGGGCGAGCCGGTAGGCGAGGCCCTTGCCCTGCGGTCCGGTGCCGCCGAGCACGCCGACGACGTAGCCGGAGACGTCGGGCAGGTCCCAGGGGTCCTTGGCGGGGGCCTTGGCAGGGGTCTGTGCGCTGTCGGTAGAGGTCATGGGCCGACTCTACGTCCGCCGCGGGGTCCGTACCGGCTCAGGTCAGCCGGTGCACGGGCACCCGGCGGAAGGTGATCGTCGTGTAGGCGCTGAAGTCTCCCGTCTCGTACAGCAGCCCGACGGTGTCCGGGTCGACGCGGACCAGGTCGGAGTAGGCGGCGGGCAGCCCGTCGACGGTGAACGCCGGACGCCAGGTGACGCCGCCGTCGTCGGAGGCGCGGATGGTCATCAGGGCGCGGGCGGCGGGGTCGGCCGGGGCGGAGAAGAGGAGCAGGTCGGGGTCGCGGAGCTGGAGCACGGAGGCCTCGCAGACCGGCGCGGCCAGTCCGGCCTGCGGCCGGAAGGGCTTGACGAGGGTCTTCCCGCCGTCCCGGGAGTGGGCGTCGGCGCGGTTGCCGGGTGACGGGGAGTCGTTGCGGGTGTTGAGGTAGACGCGGCCGTCGGGGAGTTCCGCGGCGGTGGTCTCGTTGACGTTGACGTAGCCGTCGGTGTTCTCGTCCAGGTAGCCCAGGTACCAGGTCTGGCCGCGGTCGTCGCTGAGCAGGCAGTGCCCGCTGTTGTACCTGGCCTCGGCGCCGGTGTCGGTGCCGGCGGGCGGCAGGGTGTGGTTGGCCGGGACGAGGACGCGTCCGGAGGTCAGCTGGAGGGCGTGGCCGGGGGTGGTGGCGTACCAGCGCCAGCCGGGCTTCCTCACCTGCTTCGTGATCTCCCTGGGCCTGGACCAGGTCAGCCCGTCGTCGTCGCTGTGCTGCACCCACACGCGCCGCCCGTCGGCCTCCGCGACCTCGCCGCGCAGGATGGCGGCCTCGGTGGCGGACGCGGCCGCGCGGATGTGCACGAGCAGGATGCGGCCGGTGTCCAGGGCGACGGGTGCGGGGTTGCCGGCGAGGTCCGTGCCGTTGCTCGCCGCGACCCGGAGGGGGCCCCAGGTGCGGCCGCCGTCCGTGGACCGTTTGAGCACGATGTCGATGTGCCCGTGGTCGGCGGCGGAGTCGACGCGGCCCTCGCAGAAGGCGAGCAGGGTGCCGGACCTGGAGGCGACGACGGCCGGGATGCGGAAGCTCGCGTATCCCTCGTGGCCCGCGCGGAAGGGGACGGTCACGTCGGTCATCGGGCGGCTCCTCGGGCCTGTGGGGCGGCGGGGTGGGCCGCCACCATCCCCGGGTCGGGCGAATTCGCGGTGAACGCCGCGTCACGAGTGCCGTGTTGCGGCAGGATGCGGTCGCATGGACGCCGTACGGGTCGCGTTGCTGCGGGAAGTGCTCGCCGGGACCGAGTGGCTGGGGGCCACCCGGAGGTTCGCCGGGGTGCTGCGCGGGTCGGTGGTGGCGCACGGGGGCGGGCTGCTGCTGGTGGGGACGCCGGAGTACGAGCCGTGGCACCTGGCCGCGCACCTGGTGGACGAGGCCGCGTGGTCGGGCACGCCCGAGCTGGCGCCGACGCTGGTACGGCACCACGCGCGGCCTTCCGATCCCGCGCACCTGGCGGTGGGGCCGGGGCGGATCGCGGCGGCGCGGCGCGGGGAGACCCTGCTGGTGGTGGCGCCCGAGGAGCCGGCGCCGCTGCTGGAGCGGGTGCACGACGCCCGGCGGGCCGGGGTGACGGTACTGGCGCTCGGCGAAGGCGGGGGCGAGCTGGCCGCGATGGCGCACGACACGCTGGCCGTGCCTCCGGGAGCGGAGCTGGACCTGGACACCGTGCAGCACCTGGTCAGCGCGGCGGCGGGCGAGAACGGGGGTTCTCCGAGGAGGAGGCGGGGGTTCCGGGACCGCCTGTCACGCCTGACGGAAGCGCTGACGGCTCCGCCGCCGGCCCCTTGGTGACCCGCCTTTCCCACCCACCGGACACGCTCGGCCGGGTGGGAAAGCAACCGAAAAACAGTTGCCCGGCCGTGCCGGGGCGTCGAGCATGCGTCAGTGAGCCGAGCCCTTCTCCCCGACCTCGCCCCCTGGAAAGCCTCCGCCGACTTCCGGCGCCTGTGGACGTCCGGTCTGATCAGCAACTTCGGCAGCTTCCTGACCTTCGTCGCGCTGCCGGTCCAGCTGAAGGACCTGACGGGGTCCGCGGCGGCGGTCGGCGCGATCGGTGCCGTGGAGCTGCTGCCGCTCATCGTGTGCGGCCTGTACGGCGGCGCCCTGGCCGACGCCCTGGACAAGCGGAAGCTCATCGTGTGGACGGAGGCGGGCCAGGGCCTGCTCAGCGCGGCCCTGCTGCTGAACGCCCTGCTGCCGCGTCCCGCGGTCTGGCCGCTGTACGTCGTCGCCGCCCTCTCCTCCGCCCTGGTGTCCGTGCAGCGCCCGGCCCTGGACTCCCTGTGGCCCCGGATCGTCGCCCACGAGGACATGCCGGCGGCGGCCTCGCTGAACTCGCTGCGCTGGACCGTCGGCGGGGTCGCGGGCCCGGCGGTCGCGGGCGTGGTCGTCGCCTACGCGGGCCTGGGCTGGGCCTACGCGGCCGATCTGCTGACGTTCGCCGTCTCGCTCGCGTACATCGCGCGGATCGCCCCCTCCCCCGCCGCCGAGGAGGCCGCGAAGCCTGATCTGAAGGCGATCGCGGAGGGCGCCCGCTACGCGTGGAGCCGCAAGGAGCTGCTCGGCACCTATGCCGTCGACCTCGCGGCGATGTTCCTGGCGATGCCGCTGGCCGTGCTGCCGTTCCTCGCCGACGACCTGCACGCCGAGTGGGCGCTCGGGCTGATGTACGCGACGATCCCGGCGGGGGCGCTGCTGGTGAGCCTGACCAGCGGCTGGACCTCGCGGGTGCACCGGCACGGGCTGCTGGTGGTGCTGTCGGCCGCCGGGTGGGGCCTGGCGGTGGCGGCGGCCGGGGTGTGCGGGAACGTCTGGCTGGTGCTGCTGTTCCTCGCCGTCGGCGGCGGCTTCGACATGGTCAGCGGGATCTTCCGGGCGGCCATGTGGAACCAGACGATCCCGGACGAGCTGCGCGGCCGGCTCGCCGGGATCGAACTGCTGTCGTACTCGGTCGGCCCTCAGCTCGGCCAGGTCCGGGCGGGCGGCACGGCCGCGTGGGCGGGCGTGCGGGCCTCGGTCTGGTCCGGTGGCCTGGCGTGCGCGGGCGCGGTGGGGCTGCTGGCGCTGTGCCTGCCGGGGCTGATGAGGTACGACGCGCGGACGAACGAGCACGCGGTACGGGCGCGCGAGCGGCGCGCCAGCGTACCGGCGTGATCAGTCCTCGTCGGTGCCGCCCCCCGCGGGGGCGTCGTGCCAGCGCGGGTCGTTCTCCCACTGGAGGTTGCGCTCGGCGGCGGTCTCCATCGCGCGCCGGGCCTCCTCGGGGGAGGCGTACGGCCCGAAGCGGTCCTTGCCCGGGCAGTCCGGGCCCTCCTCGACCTTCTTGTGCTCCAGGCAGTAGTACCACTCGCCCGGCTTGCCGACGGTGCGCTTCTTGAACAGGGCCATGAACAGCTCCTCTCGCCACCGACATGTTCCCCCATGTCCGCTGGTTAGACTCGCTTGCATGTCTGGCCAGTCGCTGCTCGTACCAGGGGAGCTGTCTCCCACCCGTTCGGTTCCCGGAAACATCCGCCGCCCCGAGTACGTCGGCAAGCCCGCGCCGGCGCCGTACACCGGGCCGGAGGTGCAGACCCCCGAGACCATCGAGGCGATGCGGATCGCCGGCCGTATCGCCGCGCAGGCGATGGAGGAGGCCGCGAAGATCATCGCGCCGGGGGTCACCACGGATCAGCTGGACAAGGTCGCCCACGAGTACATGTGCGACCACGGCGCCTACCCGTCGACGCTCGGCTACCGCGGCTTCCCGAAGTCGCTGTGCACGTCGGTCAACGAGGTCATCTGCCACGGCATCCCGGACTCGACGGTCCTCAGGGACGGCGACATCGTCAACCTGGACGTGACGGCGTACATCGGCGGGGTGCACGGCGACAACAACGCCACCTACCTGGTCGGCGACGTGGACGAGGAGTCGCGGCTGCTGGTGGAGCGCACCCGCGAGGCGCTGAACCGGGCGATCAAGGCCGTGAGGCCCGGCCGGCAGATCAATGTCATCGGCCGGGTCATCGAGTCGTACGCCAAGCGGTTCGGCTACGGCGTGGTGCGGGACTTCACCGGGCACGGCATCAGCACGTCGTTCCACTCCGGGCTGATCATCCCGCACTACGACAGCCCGCACGCGACGACCGTGATGCAGCCGGGGATGACGTTCACGATCGAGCCGATGCTGACGCTGGGCACGCACGAGTACGACATGTGGGACGACGGCTGGACGGTCGTGACGAAGGACCGCAAGCGCACCGCGCAGTTCGAGCACACGCTGGTGGTGACGGAGAGCGGCGCGGAGATCCTGACCCTCCCCTGAGCACCGCCCGGCCCGCCGCGAGCCCGCTCCCTGCCGGGGCGGGCTTTTGCTTGTACGCTTTTACCGACATGCTGTCGGCAAAGCGGAGGCGCTCATGGACTCCTTCTCGTCCCTCCTGCGCACCGCCTCGCACGACCAGCACGCGACGGTGCGGACCTCGCCGTTCCTGAGCGCCCTCCTCGGCGGCCGGCTCGGCGTGGCGGCCTACGCGCGGTACACCGAACAACTCTTCTTCGTCTACGAGGCGCTGGAGACCACGGCCGGCCGGCTCACGGCGGATCCGGTGGCGGGTCCGTTCATCCGGCCCGAACTCTTCCGGCTGCCCGCGCTGGAGCGGGACCTGGCCCATCTGCGCGGCCCGCACTGGCGGGCGGGCCTGAGCGCGCTGCCCGCGACGAGGGCGTACGCGGACCGGGTGCGGGAGTGCGCGGAGCACTGGCCGGGCGGTTACGTGGCCCACCACTACACCCGGTACCTGGGGGACCTCTCCGGCGGCCAGACCATCCGGGACACGGCGGAGCGGACGTGGGGCTTCGCGAGGAAGGGCGACGGAGTCCGCTTCTACGTCTTCGAGCGGATCGCCAACCCGGCCGCGTTCAAACGGGGTTACCGCGAACTGCTGGACGGGATCGCGGTGGACGACCTGGAGAGGCAGCGGGTCGTGGCCGAGTGCGAGCGGGCGTTCACGCTCAACACGGCCGTCTTCCGGGCCCTGGCAGAGGAGCTCCCGCGGTCCGCCTGAGCCCCGTGCGACCGGGTCCCCCGCCGCGCACGGGAGGGGACCCGGGCCGGATCAGCGCAGGTAGTCGCTGCAGTGGGCGCCCGACCAGGTCAGGTGGTTCTCCAGCGAGGTGAGGGTGCCGGCGTACGGGCTGCATACGGCCTGGTCGTCGGTCGTGGTGTCGTAGTGGGCGGCGCTGGCCGTCGTCGCGCCGGACGCGGCGAGCGCGGCGGCGAGGGCGGTCGCGGCCAGGACTGATCTGATGCGCATGGTGCTCCTCTCAGGGAGACGGAGTGGTCACGCCCAGAGGTCCCCCTTCCTCCCCGCCGCGCTTCGCGCGCCCACACGGATCCACCCGAACGGGGGCTCGAACGATCCCCCGGACGTGCGTACGCGTCAGCGCTCCAGGTGGACCCGTCCCCCGACCTCGATCCACCCGTGTGGCTGGGGGGCCGTCAGGAGCTGCGAGCCCCGGCCCTGGGTGATGTTCAGCGCGCGGCCCAGCCGGTCGGTGAGGAGCAGCGCCGCCGCGCCGGTGGCCTCGTCCTCCTCGATGCCGTCGTCGCGGCCGGGGAAGGCGCGGGCCCGGACCCGCCCGGCCGCCTCGTCCTCCCAGGCCCAGGCGTAGATCCACTCGCCCGGCGGCGGCACGTCGAGGGCGTCCACCTCGGCGGCGCGGGCGTACTGGCGCAGGGTGCGCGGGGGCGCCCACTCCGCGCGGGCCTCGATCCAGGTGAACTCGCCGTCCAGGCGGGTCCCGACGACCCCGGCGGGCGTGACCAGTTCGGGCACGTCGAGCAGCCAGGCCGTGCCCACGCAGGGGTGACCGGCGAAGGGCAGGCGCAGGGTGGGCGTATAGATGTCGATCACTCCGCGCTCGGGGTCGTCCACGAACACGGTCTCGCTGAAGCCGAGTTTGGCCGCCAGTGCCTGCCGGTCGTCCCGCTCGGGCAGCACCGAGCCGTCGCGGACGACGCCCAGCTCGTTGCCGTAGCCGCCGTCCGGCCCGCAGAAGACGCGGAGTACGTCGTAGTCAGTCACCGGGGAATTCAAACATCGCCGCCCCGGAGACCGCCTCCCAGGCGGGGACCCCCGGGCAGCGGCCATTCCGCACCCGCTTGACCTCGCCTTTACCTTCTATTGCCATCCCCTTTGGGGCGTCGCGATCAAGCCGTGTCCGTGATCTTTTCGTGAGAGCTGAATCACGGGAGGCGGGGGTATGGGTGAGGATAGCCTCATGTAAGTTAGGGCAGCCTCACCACACCAGATTCGCTGGGAGCCTGCATGCGAGCCGTCCGACTGACCGTCACCGCCGCCGCCACCGCGGCGGCTCTGACCGCCCTTTCGGCCTGCACCGCGAAAAGCGATGCCAAGGACGGTGACGCCATCCAGGTCACGGCCGCCGACTCCACCTGCGCGACCTCCAGCAAGTCCGTGCCGGCCGGTCAGGTCACGCTGAAGATCGAGAACAAGGGATCGAAGGCGACCGAGGTCGAGATCCTGTTCCCCGACGACCGGATCGTCTCCGAGAAGGAGAACATCGGCCCGGGCACCAAGTACACGCTCACCGCCGAGGTGAAGGCCGGCTCCTACGAGATCGCCTGCCGGCCCGGCATGAAGGGCCACGGCGTCCGGCAGAAGCTGACCGTGACCGGCGGCGGCAGCACCGCCAAGCGCGACCCGAAGCTGGACCAGGCCGTCGCCGAGTACCGCCAGTACGCCCAGGACCAGGCCGACGAGACCCTGCCGAAGGCCGAGACCTTCGTGAAGGCGGTCAAGGACGGCGACCTGGAGGCCGCGAAGAAGGCCTACGGCCTCTCCCGCCTCGGCTGGGAGCGCACCGAGCCGGTCGCCGAGTCCTTCGGCGACATCGACCCGAAGGTCGACGTCCGCGAGGACGGCCTGGAGGCCGGCCAGAAGTGGACCGGCTGGCACCGGCTGGAGAAGGCCCTCTGGCAGGACAAGAAGATCGGCGCCGAGGAGAAGACCCTCGCCGACCAGCTGCTGACGGACCTCAAGGACTGGCAGAAGCGGGTCGGCAAGGCCGAGATCACCCCGAGCTCCATGGCCAACGGCGCCAAGGAACTGCTCGACGAGGTCGCCACCGGCAAGGTCACCGGCGAGGAGGACCGCTACGCCCACACCGACCTCGTCGACTTCAAGGGCAACGTCGAGGGCGCCCAGAAGGCGTACGAGCTGCTGAAGCCGGTCGCCGCGAAGAACGACCCGGCGCTCACCAAGGAACTCGACAAGCAGTTCGCGGCGCTGAACACGCTGCTCGACAAGTACCGGACGGACAAGACGTCCTACGACTTCGTCTCCTACGACAAGGTCACCAAGGACCAGCGCAAGGAGCTGTCGGACGCGGTGAACGCGCTCGCCGAGCCGCTGTCCAAGCTCGCCGCCGCGGTCGTGAAGTAAGCAAGGGGGCAAGGGCGATGACCGAGACCCAGGGGACCAATCCGTCGCGCCGCGCGCTGATCGGCTGGGGCGGTGCCGGGCTCGCGCTCGGGGCCGCCGCGGCCGGCGGGGCCGTGGCGATGACCAGGACGGGCAACGACATGGACCCGGCCGCCGCCGAGACCGGCGGCGCGGTCGAGTTCCACGGCGCCCACCAGGCCGGCATCGCCACCCCGGTGCAGGACCGGCTGCACTTCGCCGCGTTCGACGTGAAGACCGAGGACCGCGACGAGTTCGTCCAGATGCTCAAGGACTGGACGGCCGCGGCCCGCCGGATGACCGCCGGCAAGGCGGTCGGCGAGGGCGCCTACGGCGGGCTCGCCGAGGCCCCGCCGGACGACACCGGTGAGGCGCTCGGACTCAAGCCGTCCCGGCTGACGCTGACCATCGGGTTCGGGCCGTCGCTCTTCGACAAGTTCGGGCTGAGCAACCGGCGGCCCGAGGCCCTGGTCGACCTGCCCAAGTTCCCCGGCGACAACCTGGACAGGTCCCGCACCGGCGGCGACCTGTGCGTCCAGGCCTGCTCCGACGACCCGCAGGTCGCCGTGCACGCCATCCGCAACCTCGCCCGGATCGGCTTCGGCAAGGTCGCCATCCGCTGGTCGCAGCTCGGCTTCGGCAAGACCTCCTCGACCACGCCGGACGCGCAGACCCCGCGCAACCTGATGGGCTTCAAGGACGGCACCCGCAACATCGCGGGCACCGAGACCGACCGGCTGAAGAAGTTCGTGTGGGTCGGCGAGGAGGACGGGCCCGACTGGATGACCGGCGGGTCGTACCTGGTCGCCCGGCGCATCCGCATGAACATCGAGACCTGGGACCGCACCTCGCTCCAGGAGCAGGAGGACGTGTTCGGCCGGGACAAGCGCGAGGGCGCCCCGGTCGGCAAGGCCAAGGAGCACGACGAGCCGTTCCTGAAGGCGATGAAGCCCGACGCGCACGTGCGGCTCGCGCACCCCGACTCCAACAACGGCATCACCATCCTGCGCCGGGGCTACTCCTTCACCGACGGCACCGACGGCCTCGGCCGGCTCGACGCCGGCCTGTTCTTCCTCGCCTACCAGCGGGACGTGCGCAAGGGGTTCATCCCGCTCCAGCGCAAGCTGGCCGCGCACGACGCGCTCAACGAGTACATCCAGCACGTGGGTTCGGCGGTCTTCGCGATCCCGCCCGGCGTCCGGGACTCCGGCGACTGGTGGGGCCGCACGCTGTTCTCGAAGGAGGCGTAGCCCGTGTTCTCCAACTACCTGATCGGCCTGCGTGAGGGTCTGGAGGCGTCGCTCGTCGTCTGCATCCTGATCGCCTACCTGGTCAAGACCGGCCGCAAGGACGCCCTGAGGCCGATCTGGATCGGCATCGGCATCGCGATCGCCATCGCCATGGGCTTCGGCTGCGCCCTGGAGTTCGGCTCGCAGGAGCTGACGTTCCAGGCGCAGGAGGCGCTCGGCGGCTCCCTGTCGATCGTCGCCGTGGGCCTGGTGACCTGGATGGTGTTCTGGATGCGGCGCACCGCCCGGCACCTGAAGTCGGAGCTGCACGGCAAGCTGGACGCGGCCCTCGCCCTCGGCACGGGCGCGCTGGTCGCCACGGCGTTCCTCGCGGTCGGCCGGGAGGGTCTGGAGACCGCGCTGTTCGTGTGGGCGTCGGTGCACGCGGCGAGCGACGGCACCCCGCGTCCGCTCATCGGCGTCGCCCTCGGTCTCGCCACGGCCGTCCTCCTCGGCTGGCTGTTCTACCGGGGCGCCCTGAAGATCAACCTGGCCAAGTTCTTCACCTGGACCGGCGGAATGCTGGTCGTGGTCGCGGCGGGCGTGCTGGCGTACGGCTTCCACGACCTCCAGGAGGCCGACTGGATCCCGGGGCTGGGCGACCTGGCGTTCGACATCAGCGGCGCCATCCCGCCGGACAGCTGGTACGGCACCCTGCTGAAGGGTGTGTTCAACTTCCAGCCGGACCCGACGGTCCTTCAGATCACGGTGTGGGCGCTGTACCTGGTCCCGGTGCTCGCGCTGTTCCTCTCCCCGGTAGGGTTCGCCTCCGGAAAGGGGAAGGTGAAGGAGCCCGATGACCAGGGAACGCAGCCGTCGCCGGCTTCGCAGGCGTGACCGGAACGCACTCATAGCGGCCTCGCTGACCGCTTTGTCGCTGACCGCGAGCGGATGCGTGGTGGTGCACGGTGAGCGGGTGGTGCTTCCCGCGGCCACCCGCGCCGAGGCCGCCAAGGCGGTCACCGCGTTCACGGACGCGTACAACAAGGCCGACAAGGCCTACGACAGCTCCCTGGACGCGCCCTACGTCGCCGGCGCCCTCTCCGACATCGACTCCGCCCGGCTGAGGGCGGGGCACGTCAACAGCCCGTCGGGGAACGCGAACCACACCCCGCTGACGCTGAGCGACGTGAAGATCACGATCCCGAAGAAGGCCGGCTGGCCCCGCTGGTTCGTCGCGGACGCCCACGGCAGCAAGGGCGGGAACTTCCGCTGGGTGCTGGTCTTCACCCGCGGTGACCTGGGCGAACGCTGGCAGGTGAGCTATCTGACGCTCATGGCCCCCGGCACCGTGCCCGCGTTCAGGACGGACGAGGACGGCTGGGCCGAGGCCGTGCCGGCCGACACCACCCGGCTCGCCGTCCGCCCGGACGAGTTGAGCAAGACGTACGCGGACTACCTGGAGAACGGCGGGAAGTCCTTCGCGGACGGCCGCTACACCAGCGGGCTGCGCGCGGACCGCGCGAAGGAGGCCAAGAAGCCCGGGCTGGTCCGGCAGTTCATCGACGAACCGCTCACCCACGGCGACTACGCGCCGCTCGCGCTGCGCACGGCGGACGGCGGGGCGCTGGTGTTCTTCACCACGCACCACTACGAGAAGCAGACCGCCTACACGGGCTCCACCGTGCCGGTCCCGAACAAGGACGTGCAGGCCCTGATCAAGGGCGAGGTGAAACAGTCCCTGACGCTGGAGTCGATCGCCAACCAGGCCGTGCTCGACCCGGCGGGCAGCGGACCGGTGCGGATGCTGGGGCGGGTGCAGGGGCTGACGTCGGCGCAGGGCGAGTAGGCACCGGGACCGGGGCCCGCCGGACGGTCAGTGGTGCAGGGGCCAGGCCGCGCCGTGGTGGCCGGACTCGGTACCCGCGTGCCGGGCGCAGGCGTCGGTGAGCGCCTCCAGCAGGGTCAGCGGGTCCGGCAGCGGGTGCTCCAGGCCCCGCACCCAGCGCACCCGCTGGTCGTCGTCGCCGGGCAGCCGGGCGGGCGGTACGAGGACGTAGGAGCCCCGGCAGTGCCAGCGCAGCCCGGGGTGCTCGTCCATCGTCTCGGGGTGGCAGTCCAGTTCGCAGGGCCACCACTCGTCCTCGTCCTCGGGGGTGCCGCGGGTGAGGGTGAAGAACAGCATGCGGCCGTCGTCGCTCTCGGCGACCGGGCCGACCTCGACGCCGGAGCCGAGCAGCCGGTCCAGGGCCTCGCGGCCGGCCTCCAGGGGCACGTCCAGCACGTCGTGCACCATGCCGGTGGCGGTGATGAAGTTCGCCGCCGGCTGGTGCCGGGCCCAGCGCTCGATCTGGGCGCGATCGGTGGTGGACTGCGTCTGCCAGGCGAACGACACCGGGTGCCGGGCGGGGGTGGGACAGCCCACGCGGTCGCAGGAGCAGCGGTAGCCGTCGGAGGGGTGCGCGGCGGGGGCCAGGGGCAGGCCCGCCGCGGCGGCGGCGAGCAGCAGGGTCTCACGGCCGCCGTCGTCGGCGGCGGCCTCCTTCGCGCGGCGTCCGAGCAGCCACTGGGAGAGTTTGCCCTGCCGGCCGCTCCGGCCGCCGAACGTCGCGCTCATCTATCCCCTCGGTCTGGTGGTCGCCTCGCTGGTGTGCGGACAGCATGCCTTATCGTCCCATCTTCGCGTACTTCGGGGGGTCGCCGCAGGCGAGTGGCCGGCCGTCACCGGGCGGCGGGTGGGCGGTCTCAGGGCGCGGCGATCCCGTGCAGGGCGTACTCGACGAGGGTGTCCGTGTAGTCGTACGAGATCGGCCCGGTCCGTTGCAGCCAGCGCTGCGCGAGCGGGGAGACGAACAACTCCAGCGCGATCCGGGGGTCGACGCCGGCTCGTACGGCCCCCGCGTCCTGGGCCGAGCGCAACCGGGCGACGTACAGCTGGAGCTGCGGTTCCAGCAGCCGGGTCACCACCTCGCGGCCGAGTTGCTCGTTGACCACCCCCTCCGCGGCCAGCGCCCGCGCCGGCGCCTCGAAGCGCGGGTCGAACAGCTCGTCCACCGTGGCCCGCAGCACCGCCTTGAGGTCGGCGGCCAGGTCACCGGTGTCCGGGATGGCGTCCGCCTCCTGGCCCGCCGCCCGGGCCGCCTGCTCGGCGAGGTCCAGGAACGCCTCCAGCAGGACGTCCGCCTTGGACGACCACCAGCGGTAGATGGTCTGCTTGCCGACCCCGGCCCGGGCGGCGATGGCCTCGACGGTGGTCTTCGGATACCCGACCTCCCCGACGAGGGAGAGGGCGGCGGCGTAGATGGCCCGGCGGGACTTCTCGCTGCGGCGGGTGGCGTCGGGGGCGGGCTTGCTGACCATGGGGTCGAAAGTAACAGCGGCGGGGGCGGGCTATGACACCGGTCAGGACGCGGAGTCGTCCGGCGGCCAGGCGTCGCCCCAGTCCGCGTCCCGGGCCGCCTTGTACAGGTCGCCGTGCCGCTTGGTGACCGTCGTCCGGCGCAGCCGCTCCTCGGCCTCGCACAGGTCGAGGAGCACCTGGCCCTTGCGGATCTGCGGGCGCCGCACCACCCGGGCGGGGGCCGGCTCGGCGGGCAGCCGGGTGGCGGCGACGTAGGAGAACTTCTCGTCCTCGTACGCCAGCGAGCCGCCCTTGACCTGGCGGTGCAGGGAGGAGCGGCCGACGCGGGCGGAGAAGTGGCACCAGTCCGTGCCCGGTGCGATGGGGCAGGCGGCGCTGTGCGGGCAGGGGGCGGCGATGCGGAAGCCGGCCCGGATCAGCCGGTCGCGGGCCTCGATGACACGCGCGTAGCCGGCCGGGGTGCCGGCCTCGACGATCACGACGGTCCGCGCGGCGCCGGCGGCGGCGTCGACGAGGGCGGCGCGGTCGGCCTCGGCGAGTTCGTTGAGGACGTACGACACCGTGACCAGGTCGGTGGCGTCCAGCGCGAGGTCCTTGCCGATCCGGGCGCGCTGCCAGCGGGCGCCCTTCAGGGCGGGGTTGGCGGCGGCGATCCGCCGGCCGAGGGCGAGGGCGGGTTCGGCCCAGTCCAGCACGGTGACGCTGCGCTCGCCCGGCCAGGTGGCGGTGACGGCCCAGGTGGCGGCGCCGGTGCCGCCGCCGACGTCGACGTGGGCGGCGGGCGTCCAGTCGGGGACGGTCGCCGCGAACGCCTCCAGCGCGCGGTGGACGGCCTCGAAGGTGGCGGGCATGCGGTAGGCGGCGTACGCGGCGACGTCGGCGCGGTCGCGGAGGATCGGCGCGTGGGTCGGGGTGTCACCGCGGTAGTTGGCGATCAGCCGGTCCACGGCGGCGGCGACCTCCGTGGGGGGCAGGCCGTCGAGCAGCTCGGCCAGGGCTGTGCGGAGGGGGTCGTTCACCTGGCGATTCTAGCGGCGCCCGGCCCGCCGGGGGTTCGCTGGTCGGCTGGGAAGGTGCCGCCAGGCAGGCGGCTCGGGTGGCTCTCAGATCACCGCTCGTGCCAGGTGGGTCGCCAGTCTCGCCCGGGGGCCGCTGTCCGGTGGGCGGCGTTTCGGGTGGACCGTGTTGGCCAGGAGCACCAGGAACGTGTCCGTCGCCCGGTCCAGGACCAGGGACGTGCCGGTGAAGCCCGTGTGGCCCGCCGCGCCGCTGCCCGCCAGTTCGCCCATGAACCAGGGCTGGTCCAGTTGGAAGCCCAGGCCGGGCGGGGTGAACAGCAGCTCCACGAGGTCGGGGCCGAGGATGCGCGCGGGGCCGTAGGAGCCGCCCGCGAGCAGGGCGCGGCAGAAGACGGCCAGGTCGGGCGCGGTGGAGAAGAGGCCCGCGTGGCCGGCGACCCCGCCGAGCGCCCAGGCGTTCTCGTCGTGGACCACGCCCCGCAGCATCCCCCGGTCGGCCTTGGCCCACGGCCGCCGCTGGTCCTCGGTGGCGGCGGCGCCGGGGCAGGGCCCGAACGCGGTGGCGGTCATGCCGAGCGGCCGGGTGACGCAGTCCCGCACGAGGACGTCGAGGGTGCGGCCGGTGACGCGCTCCAGCACGAACTGGAGCAGCAGCA
The DNA here is from genome assembly GCF_040609555.1 of Streptomyces sp. NPDC004658. Taxonomy (NCBI): domain Bacteria; kingdom Bacillati; phylum Actinomycetota; class Actinomycetes; order Kitasatosporales; family Streptomycetaceae; genus Streptomyces; species Streptomyces sp. NPDC004658. Next base: position 4,137 of record NZ_JBEXKG010000135.1, on the reverse strand, counting down.
TGTTCAGGTCCGAGTACACGTACCGGCCCGGCTCGCCGGAGGGGGCCTCGGCGCGCAGCAGGTCGAGGCGGGTGGCGTCGTCGGGGCAGTCGTACAGGGGCAGTTCGGGGCGCAGCCCGGAGGTGTGGGTGAGCAGCTGCCGCACCGTGGTGCCGTGCGCGGCGGCGCCGTGGAAGTCGGGCAGGTAGTCGCCGACGCGGGCGTCCATGCCGAGGGTTCCGCGCTCGATCTGCTGCACGGCGGCGACGGATGTGAACAGCTTGGTGAGGGACGCGAGGTCGAAGGGGGTGTCGACGGTGGCCGGGACCCGGGCGGCCGGCGGCAGTTCCACCGCGGTGCCGGTCTCGGGGTCGTGGGCGGCGTACCGCACGGCCCAGCCCGCGGCCTCGGCCACGGCGATCACGGGTCCGCGGCCGGCCAGTACGACGGCGCCGGACGCCCAGGGGCGCTCGCCGGCGGTGAGGGCGTGCACCTCGTCGACCAGGTGCCCGAGTTCGACGGGGTCGAGCCCGGCGCGTTCCGGCGTGCCGGCGCGCAGTCTCGGTGCGCTCAGCTCTCGTCTCCCTCCGACCCGGCACGGGGGGTCTCCCGTGCCGCCCAGGGATGGCACAGTCCCACGAAGCAGGCCACCGCGACCAGTGCAGCGGCCAGCTGGACGACGGCCATCGGGACGGCGGTGTGTTCCCCGGCGACGCCGACGAGCGGGGAGGCGACCGCGCCGACGAGGAAGGAGGAGGTGCCGAGCAGCGCGGAGGCGGAGCCGGCGGCGTGCCGGGTGCGCAGCAGGGCGAGGGTCTGGGCGTTGGGCAGGGTGACACCCATCGCGGACATCAGGACGAAGAGGGCGGCGGCGACGGGGACGAGGCCGGTGTCGCCGAAGACGCCGGTGGCCATCAGCAGCAGGGCGGTCGCGGCGACGACGATCACCGCCAGCCCGCCGGCGAGCACCTTGTCCAGGCTGACCCGGCCGACCAGCACCTTGCCGTTGAACTGGCCGGCGGCCACCAGGCCGACGGAGTTGAGGCCGAACAGCAGGCTGAAGGTCTGCGGGGAGGCGCCGTAGATCTCCTGGACGACGAACGGGGACGCGCTCACGTAGGCGAACAGGGCGGCGAAGGCGAAGCCGCCGGCGAGCATGTAGCCGGTGAAGGGCAGGTCGGCGAGGAGGCGGCGCATCGCCCGCAGGGCCTCGCCGGTTCCGCCGCTGTGCCGCTCCCCCGGCGGCAGGGTCTCCGGCAGCCGCGCCCAGACCAGCGCGGTCAGCGCGGCGCCGACCACGGAGAGCACCACGAAGACGCCCCGCCAGTCCGTCACCCGGAGGATCTGCCCGCCGACGAGCGGGGCGACGATGGGGGCGGCCCCCGAGATCAGCATGAGGGTGGAGAAGAAGCGGGCCATGGCGACGCCGTCGTACAGGTCGCGGACGACGGCCCGGGCGATGACCACTCCGGCCGCGCCGGCGAGGCCCTGCACCAGCCGGAAGGCGATCAGGGTCTCGACGGTGGGCGCGAGGGCGCACAGGGCGGTGGCGGCCAGGTAGACGGCGAGTCCGGCGAGCAGCGGGCGGCGCCGGCCCCAGCGGTCGCTGAGGGGGCCGACGACCAGTTGGCCGAGGGCGAGTCCGGCCATGCAGGCGGTGAGGGTGAGCTGGACGGTGACGGCGGGGGCGCCGAGGGAGCGGGTGACCTCCGGCAGCGATGGCAGATACATGTCCATCGCGAGCGGGGTGGTCGCGGTGAGCCCGCCGAGGAGGAAGGTGAGCAGGGGGCCGCCGCGGCGCGGCGCGCCGGCCGGTGAGGGTGCGGGGGCGGGGGTGGAGCGCTGGTCCCGTTCCGGTGTCGGTGCCGCCGCGTGGTCCGGCATGTGCCCCTCCCTGCTTCCCTGACATCGCTGTCGCCGACATGACCGGCACCTATGCTCTCAGCTCGTACACACTGCCGAGGAACGGATGAGCGAGGGCGGGGATGGCGGGAGAGAGCGTGCGGTGGGGGATCCTGGCGACGGGCGGGATCGCGGCGGCGTTCGCGGCGGACCTGGTCGATCTGCCGGGCGCGGAGATCGTGGCGGTGGCGTCGCGCCGGCGGGAGTCGGCGGAGGCGTTCGCCGAGCGGTTCGGGGCGGAGCGGGCGTACGGCGACTGGGAGTCGCTGGCGGCGGACCCGGACGTCGACGTGGTGTACGTCGCGACTCCGCACGCGGCGCACCGGGCGGCGGCCGGCCTGTGCCTGGAGGCGGGCCGGAACGTGCTGTGCGAGAAGCCGTTCACGCTGAACCTGCGCGAGGCGGAGGAACTCGTCGCGCTCGCCCGGGACCACGACCGCTTCCTGATGGAGGCGATGTGGATGTACTGCAATCCGCTGGTCCGGCGGCTGAAGGCGCTGGTGGAGGACGGGGCGATCGGCGAGGTGCGGACCGTGCACGCCGACTTCGGCCTGGCCGGCCCCTTCCCGGCCGCGCACCGGCTGCGGGATCCGGCGCTGGGCGGCGGGGCGCTGCTGGACCTGGGCGTGTACCCGGTGTCCTTCGCCCAGCTGCTGCTCGGCGAGCCGGACGGGGTCGCCGCGAGCGCGGTGCTGTCGCCGGAGGGCGTCGACCTCCAGACGGGTGCGGTGCTGTCCTGGGAGAGCGGCGCGCTGGCCTCCCTGCACTGCTCGATCGTCGGCGGTACGGCGGTCACGGCGTCGGTCACCGGTGCGCACGGCCGGATCGACATCCCGTCCGGTTTCTTCCATCCCGACCGGTTCGTACTGCACCGGGACGGCCGTGACCCCGAGGAGTTCGCCGCCGACCCGGCCGACGGGCCGCGCACCAGTCTGCGGCACGAGGCGGCGGAGGTGATGCGGGCGCTGCGGGCGGGCGAGAAGGAGTCGCCGCTGGTGCCGCTGGAGGGGACGCTCGCGGTGATGCGGACGCTGGACGCGGTGCGGGAGCGGATCGGGGTGCGCTACCCCGGGGAGGAGACGGCGGGTGACGAGGTGGCCGTCCTCGCCGGGTAACCGTATGACGGACAGCTGATTCCGCATGGCGGACTTCCCGCCTAGGCTGCGGAACCATGACTGACAGGCAATCGAACATCGCGGTGGTGACCGGGGCCGGCTCCGGCATCGGGCGGGCCGTCGCCGTGGAGCTGCTGCGCGCCGGCTGGTCGGTGGCGCTGGCCGGCCGGCGCGCGGAGCCGCTGACGGGGACGGCGGCCCTGGTGCCGGAGGCGGCCTCGCTCACCGTCCCCACCGACGTGGCGCGGCCCGAGGACGTCGAGGCGCTGTTCACGGCGACCGTGGAGCGGTTCGGGCGGGTGGACCTGCTGTTCAACAACGCGGGGACCTTCGGGCCGGGCGGGGTCCCGGTCGAGGAACTGCCGTACGACGCCTGGCGGCACGTGGTGGACACCAACCTCAACGGCGCGTTCCTGTGCGCCCAGGCGGCCTACCGGCGGATGAAGGAGCAGGACCCGCAGGGCGGCCGGATCATCAACAACGGCTCCGTCTCGGCCCACACGCCCCGCCCGCACTCGGTCGCCTACACCGCGACCAAGCACGCGCTGACCGGCCTGACCAAGTCGCTGTCCCTGGACGGGCGGCCGTACCGCATCGCGGTCGGGCAGATCGACATCGGCAACGCGGAGACGGACATGACGGCCCGGATGCGGACGGGCGCGCTCCAGGCGAACGGCGAGACGGCTCCGGAGCCGGTGATGGACGTGGCCGACGTGGCACGCACCGTGCGGCACATGGCGGAGCTGCCGCTGGAGGCGAACGTGCAGTTCGCGACGGTCCTGGCGACGGCGATGCCGTACATCGGGCGCGGCTGAGGCGCGCTCCCCCGGCTCACTCAAGCGGAATTTGAACATCCGCGCTATTGCGGCTCATCGGTGACATGTGCTCAACTTTTCTCCACCAGAGCTTCACAGTTGGAGCACAGAGGTTCCGCAGCCACCGCCAGGGGGGAGGCGGCGGTCGTTCCACCGGACCGGAGTTGGGGGTGGACCTCGCGGGGGACCGCGGGGTACACACGGCCCGCTGGAACGACCGCCGCCACATACCGCCGTACGGCCGGCTCGGCCGCGGGCGGGACGACCGCCCGGCGCCGGTGCGACGCCCCGGCACCCCGGTCAGTGCCGGCGTCCGCTCCCCGTCC
>NZ_JBEXKG010000134.1:0-21057 GCF_040609555.1 Streptomyces sp. NPDC004658 | reverse complement strand
CGCAGGAGGTCAAAGCCGGCGCGGCCAAACATCTGACGCTTCAGCATCTTGATCCGGTTGACGTGGCCTTCGACGACTCCGGAGTTCCAGGGCAGGGTCAGGCTGGCGATGACGGCGTCGCGGTCCCGGTCGATACCGGCCGCGAGAGTGTGGAGGCTGGGCAGGTCGTCCTGGCGGACGGCGTCGAGCCATTGAGGGAGTCGTTCACCCTGGCGCTCGGTGAGCATGTGGGCGAAGGACCGGACGTGACCGGTCAGGGCATCAAGTTCGGGGCAGTTGGTCAGGACGGCCTTGAGCCGGAGCTGTTCGATCTGGGTCAGCGTCTCGGGTCGGCTCAGGATCCATCGCGTCACCACGCGGGGTGCCGGCGGTTGCGCGGTGACCGGCCGTGGCGCGGTGCGCTTCTCTCGCAGGTAGGCGCTGACCCGGCCGTAGCTGCCGCGATAGTCCAAGGGAACGATCTCTTCCCAGAGCTTCCAGGCGTTGGTGCAGCCCTCGTCCCAGCGTTGGTCCAGGAAGGGCTTGTACTCGTCAAGGACGGAGGTCCGGTTGTGCTGCCACTGGCCGCGGAAGAGGTCTTCCGGCTTCGCAGCGTCGGCGAGGCTCTTGACAGTGCAGTGGGTCATCTGGAGCTGACGCCCGATGGAGCGGCGGCTGTGGCCGGCTTCCAGCAGCGCGTGGACCGTGGCATGCCGGGCTCGGACGCGGTTGGCGAACCGCTCGCTCCGCCATGGCGAGTCCGTCTCCTCCTCGGGCGGCGCCGGTTCGTCGGCCTTCGCCACGGAATCGGGGACCAGAACCCGAAGGCACTGGCGGTGGCGGGCCACCGCCCGCTCAGCGGCTTCCCCCAGGTTGTGCCATAAGTGCCAACGGTCCGCGACCTGCGTCGCCTGGGGTGCCCCGGCGGTGGCGCCTTCCGCGAAGAACGGCGCGCGGTCCCGGCAGACGACCTCGATCCCTGGCCGCTGTGCGAGCCAGGCGGCCAGGCTTGATGCCTCTCGATCAGGCAGGAGATCGATCGGACGACGGGTCTCGACGTCCACCAGGACAGTGCCGTAGCGGCGGCCCTTACGGGTGGCGTACTCATCAACGCCGACCACCCGAGGCATCGGCACCTCCGGCTCGGGCAGCGCCTCGACCGGTGCAGGACCGTGCTCCGGCTGATGGACAGGCCAAACACGGCAGCCAGGCGGGCGCCGGCTCGACCAGCCAGGGCGAGGCCGACTGCGGTCAGGATGGAACGCAGTCGCTCGGTGCGCTGGCCATGGCTGCGGGTGAGCCCGGATATCTGCTCCACGAACGTCCGACGTGGGCACTTGGTGTTCCCGCACCGGAACCGCCGGACTCGCAGCTGGAGTACGACGCTTCGTCCGGCGCTCGGGACATCAGCGAGAAACCGCATGTAGGAGCTGTGAACCCGGGTCGAGCAGACTCCGCATCCCGGGCAGGCGGCGCCGGCCGTGGTGCACTGCGCGTCAAGGCGCACGCTCTCGATATCCCCGTCCACCGACAGCACCGCGATGTCCGCGATCGCCGGGAACAACAGCTCCTTCAGCTGGAGTGCAAGGTCTTCCACGGCCCGGACTGTCAGCCCAGCTGCACTGACCACCGTCCATTTTCGGGCGACTTCGCATACCGCCCGGAGACCCTCAGCCGTCACTCACCGTGGCCGCTGCACGAAAGCTGGGCCAGAACCTCGGCATCGACAGAGCCAGCGGGCGGAGGCGTAGGCGGCGAAGACGCCGATCTGGCAGTTCTCGGTCCGGCCGGCGGTTCCGGAGTACTGGCGCTGGACCCCGGCTGAGGTGGTGCCCTTCTTGATGAACCCGGTGTCGTCGATGATCAGGATGCCGTCGGCCTCGCCGAGCTTGTCGGCGACGTATGCCTGCAGGTCGTCGCGGATGTCGTCGGGCTCCCACTTCGATCCCTCGAGGAGGTGCTGCAGACCGTCGGGCGTGGGGTGGCCGGCCTGTTCGGCCAGCTGCCAGCTGTTCTTGCGGGCCACCGGGGCGAGCAGCCCGCGTACGTAGTCCCGCATGCGGCGGCGGAGTTCGACTCGGCCGAAGCGGTGCCCGACGGTCAGGAAGAGATAGTCCAGTTCAAGGTCCCATTGCGCGGCGGCAGACTACCTGCGGCGTTGTCGCACGATCGAGGGGCGGTCTCCATGAGACCGCCCCCGCACGATCGAAATCCCGCTACACTCCCGCCACCCGGCGAAAGACCAGGTCAGACAGCGAAATCCTGCTGGAGTACTAGCACCCAAAAAAGCAAGCTTGATAAATTATGGCCCTAGGAGCGACTTTAGCACGTCAAAAGCTCGCTGCCACCGACGCCGGAAAGTAACCAGTACACAAATTACCACCACCATAAAATATACAAAAGGTTGTGCACTCTCGGGCACACTCGCTCTGACCGCCAGCACCATGATGACACAAAGAGACAAAACAGCAGCGCACAGATATCGCACGTATTCCCAATCGCGCCGTGCGACCTCAACAAGCTCGCTTTCATCAAGGAGCTGTCCAATACGGTACTCGCAAAATCGATCCGCGATCTTCAGTAGATCTTCCGCTGTATGTCGAAGGGCCTCGTGCGGCTCCTGGTCTATCTTGCTCTCTAGGTGTTCCAATGATGCGGCGACGCGTCGTTCGTGGTACTTCAGTTGCTTCTTGCGGGATGAGTTCCTCGGTAGGATTCCACGGTCACTGTGAGCATCAAGGACTGCACGTCGAACTACCCTCAATTCCTTGGCGACTTTCTTGAGTCGTACAGCTCGGAACTCCCCACCACGGCGGGCCTTAGCACACGCATTAATTGCAGCGGCGCACTGATTCACGATCGTGTAACGACGCGCCAGCACAACACTTCGAACTGTGCGCACCCTGGAAATTCCCGGGAAGCTCTCCCACTCTGTGGCAAAATACATCCCCGCCATCAGGGCTACAGTCGGCGCACTGACTACGATCGGACGTAATTCGAGAAAGTAATTCACCATAGCGTCCTTGACATCACTCCGGTCAACAACGCGTTCGTCACTGACTAACAAGTTTCTGATAAGCGACCATCCCGAGTGGCCGTGCGGATCTGCTTCCATGACCTTCGCTACGATTAGCCAAGACACCATGCCAATTGCGGCGAGGGTGATAAAAGTCGCAAGTAGCACCGAGGCGGAGATGAGGACAACACGTTTCCAGTGACTGAGTTGGACACGCCGCCTCAAAGCCACCTTAACCCGCAGAGGTACAGGATGGCTGACTCCAAGTGCTTCACAGTCTCGAACAAGCTGCCGCACCAACGCGCTATATGGACGTTCGGCGTCAGATGGTACGATAGGAGACTGTTGCGGTGATTGTCCCGGATGGCCTACCTGGCTCGGCACATAAGCCCCTATAGGCGCGACTGAAAACGTTTCCGGGTCTGGGGCTGCTGTCATGCGTCCATGCTGGCAGCGACAGAACTTGGACTTACCAACTTCACGAAACTTCACTAGTTCGTGACACCCGGTGGTGTCGGCCTCGGCCTGAACCTGCTGGAGCAGGCGTTCCCAGGTTCCGTCGGCCGACCACAGGCGGTGGCGTTCATAGACGGTCTTCCACGGGCCGAACCGTTCGGGCAGGTCACGCCACTGCACACCGGTCCGCACCCGGTGCAAAATCCCGTCGATCACCTGCCGGTGATCCCGCCACCTGCCACAACGCCGGTTACTGACCGGCAGGAACGGGTGCAGCCGTTCCCACTAGGCATCCGTCAGATCGCCCCGCTCCATGCTCACATCAACGACTCGGACCCAGAGCAGTCACATGATCGGCCGGACAAGTCCTAGAGACTTGGTTCTCAGGACTGCGGGCGCAGAAGAACGAGGTTGTCGGTGTCTGTGCACCTGTGTTTCAGCGCGTCACGGTCATGGGTGAGGACTGCTGCAGCGAGGGTAAGGCGGGTGATGCGTTGGCGGAGCCCGCGGTGCCGAGGTGGCGCATCAGGTGCCGACCTACGAGCCCTGCTCCGGCTGACCGCCAGCCATCATCGCCTCACCCCCGAAACGCCCTCTCTCACCACTGCGCCCCCTGAGCGGCAGTGTCCCTGGCATGAGCGCCGTGCTGGTATCGGCTCCGTCCCTGGCTGGGCCACATGGACTTGAGTGCTCGCTCGGGCCGCAGAGTCCAGGACGGGGTAGCGGCGAGGATGAAGGCGATGCGGGAGGCGAAGCGGGCTTCGGGGAGAGGGATTTCGATATCGGGGTGGCGGCGGTAGCCACGGGTGACGGCGCGTGCGACGTAGTTGGTGAGTGCGTCCGCGCGGTGGGTGCGGGCTCGATCTCTGCGGGTGGTCAGGCGGCTGAAGACGCGCAGGAGGATGGGGATGCCGGTGTCGAAGCGGAAGCGGTTGAGTGGCGGCTGGATACCGGTGACGGTCAGGGTGTCGCAGTCGATCACCTTTTCCAGGCCGCTTTGCTGATACCAGAAGTCGGCGGCATGGCCTTCGCCCTGGGCGTGGTGGTGCAGGGAGAGGCAGTAGGCGGCGGCCGGGTGTCCAGCGCCGGCGGCGTACTGCCACCAGAAGCGGGCGCCGTCTTCGACGTCGGCGAGCTGCAGGGCGCAGCCCAGGAGCCAGGCGCCGTGGGGTTCGGGGAGTGTGCTGGTGAGGAATTCCAGGTCGTCGGCGGTGATGGCGGTGACGATCGCCTCGCACAGCTCCTGCAGGTGGCCGGCGGCCGCATGGTCGGCGTCGGGTGGGGCCGGGTGGGGAGCGCAGGGTTCGGGTTGGAGGTAGGGGGTGTCGTGGTAGGCGACGGTGTCGCCGGGGACGTCGGGGTGAGGGTGGAGGCAGGCGCGGGCGAGGAGGGCGTCGATGGGGGGCATGACGGGCTGCTTCACTCCTTGGGGACGTCGGGGAGCAGGTACTCGAGGGTGGCGCGGGCGTGGTGGTCGATGGCGTGGGTGATGGCCTCGCTCAGGCCGACGATGCCGGGAATCTGTTCGGGCGGTGTGGCGCACAGGTAGCGCAGGACGGTGATGTCCAGCTGGTCGGCGGGCAGGCGGCCGATGGCGTGGAAGAGGTCGGTGAGTTCGGTCAGGGCGACGAGGTGGCCGGGCATGTGGTCGTGGACTTCGGCGGTGGAGAAGACCGCGGAGCGCAGGTCGGGGTGGCCGTCGTGGTGGTGGGCGCGGGCCATGACCCGGGTGCGGAGCAGTTGCCAGGCGTAGCGGGGGAGGTTGTCGCTGGTGGCGGCCTGTTTCCAGGTCAGCCAGAGGATGTCGAGGCTTTCCCCGACGACCCAGCCGGCGCGGTGGTCGGTGAGGAGGAAGGCGCGGGCGTAGGCGGTGTAGGTTTCGCGGAAGGTGTCGGCGAAGGCCCGGTAGGGCAGGGGCGCAGCCTCGGGCTGGAGGGCGACCTGCTGGATACTGCGCTTGATCCAGGCGCTGTCCTTGCCGGCTTCGCGGGCGCCGCTCTGCCACAGGCGGAGCATCGGTTCCAGGGGCAGGCCTAGGGCGTGGACGACGCTGGAGGTGATCTCCCAGGCGGGGTAGTAGCCGTTGCCGCGAAGGAGTTCGCTGATACGGGTCTTGGAGTAGCCGGAGCGCTCGACGAGGTCGTCGAGGGTGAGGCCGGAAGCGAAGACGAAGTTGCGGACCGGCACGAGCCACGCCCGGTGGGACAGGCCCGCGGTGGCGGAGATCGGGGCGGGTTTGCGGCCGCGTCTGCCGGAGGTGTCCGGTGGGAGCGGCTGGTCGGCGTCCGGGGGCCAGATCATTGGGGCGGCTCCTGTCCGCCACCGGCGACCGGCCCGGGAGCCCCGGGGTGGTCGGGCGCGGTCAGGACATAGGCGATCTGCTGCACGAGCAGGCCCAGAGAGGGGACCACGACGGCGACGGCCGTTTCGTGGCCCAGCACGGTCATCACCGTGCTCCACGTGAGGACCACCGCCAGGACGGCGATGGTCACCACCTTCTTGCGAACCATGGAATCCGGTTTCTCTTGACGATGCCACACCAACAGCCCTGCCTGGCAGCGGTGCTGAAGCGCCGTCAGGGAGGCGAGGCTCAGCATGGACCGGCCCACAGCGTGTACGCCACGTGATCAAGGTGTTACGGAACAATGCGGGACATCAGCCACCTCCCGCTACCCCCCGCCACCCTCACCGCAGAGTTCGAATAGCCGCCGATTCAACCATTTGAGGGGGAAACGTCACTTCTGGCCCCGCTCGGTCGTGCATCGCGCATCATGGGTGAGGGCGCCAACTTGACGCCGCACCACCGTGCGGCCCCCTGTGCTGAAGCAACACCCCAAGAGGGGGCCGCACGGCCAACTTCCCTCGCGCCGCCTGCCTGGCCTCAGCCTCCGACGTGCCGCCCGGAATCCGAAGGCCGCTGCCGAAGCGTCGGGCAGTCACGCCCTCGCATGAACTTCTCCCCCTCCGTCTCCCCTGCCCACGGCACAGCCGCAGGCAGGGGCCCATCACGGTGCCCGGCCGGGTTGCGCCCCGCTGAAACCGTGTCAGCGGGCCAATGTGACGGTGACGGGCGCGTCCGGACAGTTGTCGAGCACCTCGGCGAGCGCGGCCTGCTCGCCGGCATCGACACTCAACCGCCAGCGCATCTTGTCGGCCACCCAGTCGGTGACGTACTGGCAGCGGTAGCCGTCGGCCGGCGGCAGCCACGTGGACGGGTCCTGGTCGGCCTTGGACCGGTTCGAGGCCGCCGACACCGCGATCAGGGCGCGGTCGTCACCGAGGTCGTTGGCGTAGGCCTCACGTTCCTTCGCGCTCCAGTCGGAGGCGCCGGAGTCCCAGGCCTCGGCGAGCGGGACCAGGTGGTCGATGTCCAGACCGCCCGGTCCTTCGATGAAGCGGTCGTCGTACGGCGAGAACCAGGCTCCCCCGCTCAGCCGGCAGCTCGCGCCCTGCTCCGGGGCGACGACGGCTTCGGCCTTGAGGACCTCGGCGCGGGTGTTGCAGCCGTCCTTGTCGGCGTCGACCCAGTGCTTGAACTTCGTGCGCTCGTACCCGGTGCGGTCCTCGCTGCGCACCGGTAGCCGGGTGAGGGCGTTCTGGACGGGCAGGGTGACGGTACCCCGCGGCGCGGTCGCGGCCGGGGCGGCGTGCGCAGTCGTCGGAGTGAGGACGCTCCTCTCTGCGATGTCAAAAACGTACTGAGCTGGGAGAACACCCCACGCCAGCAAAGCATCCGTTGATAACGAAAGGGGGCGGGAAGGCACACGTCGCCCAGGCCCTCGGCTACCAGGCCATCCGCGAGGGTGCCAACGTCCGGTTCGCCAAGACCAGCCGCATCCTCGCCGAACTCGCCGGCGGTCACGCGGACCGCACCTGGGACAAGTGGATGCGCGGCACTTCCTGCCCCCGGTCAACGCGGTCGGGGACGGAGGTCATCCGATCGGGGTATGAGCCAAGAACAGGCGCGCCGAGGCCCGCAGGACCGTGGAGAACGCCGAACGGCGCGGCGCAGGGGCACCGAGTGGGCCCACCAACCGCCACTCATCGAGGAAGCACTCGGCAAGCAGATGCTCGCCCTCCTCATCCAGCTGGAGGCCGCCTGCACCGCCGCCAACCAACTCGCCGAAGCGGTGGAAGAGGCGTTCCCTCAGCACCCGGACGCCGGGATCCTGCTGAGCTTCCCCGGGCTCGGCATCCAGCTCGCCGCCCGGATCCTCGATGAGATCGGCGACGACCGTGGTCGCTTCGCCGACGCCCGCGGTCTGAAGGCATACGCCGGTTCCTCACCCGTCACCAGAGCCTCTGGCAAGAAGTCGTCCATCACTCGGCGATGGGTGAAGAACGACCGCCTCAACCACGCCGGCTACTTGTGGGCCTTCTCCTCGCTACGAGCCTCTACCGGCGCCAACGCCCACTATCGAAGACGCCGCAAACGCGGCGACTGGCACGCAGCCGCCCAACGCAACCTCTTCAACCGCATGCTTGGCCGTTCTCTGGGGGACCCGAGTGCCGCAGATGCTCGGCTGCCTATCTTTGTGCAGGTGGGCGACCTGACGAGTTGAGGATGCCAGTGCGACAGGTGTGGCGCAATCGCTGGATCGGGCGATGGCGAGGCTCTCCGGGCTCGCTGTCGACGCCTTGGTTCATGGGGTGTGGCCGCACGATAAGTTGCTGCCATGCCGCTTGCCCCAGACGATGAGATCCGCAGTCGCCAGGACTTGGTTGCGTTTGTCCGCGCACTTCACCAGGACTTTCTCCGCCGTGGCCATGAGTGGGAGAACCAGACCCTCGATACCTTCCTGGAAGGGCTCGCCGCGTGGATGAATGACTCGGAGGGTTGGTATCGAAACTTCGGCAAGGAGCTCCCAGCTGCAGGTGACTGGACGTTCCTTGCCCGGGCTCTTCAAGCTGCGACGACCTACGAGTAGTCGGCCAAGCCAGCGGTCTGCGAAAGTCAATCCTTATGATCGCGCGTTGAGGGTCGCCATGAGCTGACGGTTGGCTGCTCGGGCGGCAACGAGGTCTTGTTCGCGTTCGGACAGCTCGGCGGTCAGGTCCGCGTTGTGCTGTTCGAGCTGGGTGATCCGCTCCTGGAGAGCATGGATGTCGGTGGGGGCGCCGAGGCCCGATTCTCGCCAGGCCCGCTCGCCCAGGGCCCGTGACAGAGCCTCTTCCAGTTGACGGATCCGGGCGGTGAGCCGGCTGTTGCGGTCGTTGGCGTTCGCGAGGTCTGCCTGCAGCGACGCGGTGGTGACCCCGTGCCCGTCCTCGGTCTGTGGCTGCGTCTCGGCGGCTTGGATCTCCTGGAGCAGGTCGCTGCGGCGATAGAAGAAACTGCGGTCCAGGCCGGCTCGGCGGGCGATGCTGGAGACGCTGACGGGTTCACCAGCCCTGAGTACGTCGCGAAGGGCGGCGCGAGCCCGCTCGCGGCGGCGGGATGTGGCTGCCAGGCGGCCGTCAGGCAGGGAGGCTGTCATGAGTTGAGTCCTGAATGGAAGTCGGGGCGGGGCTGGCGGACTTGGGGCATGCCGAGGTGGATCGGACGCCGGCCGCGGCGGACGAGGGCGATGGCTTCGTCGAGTTGGGCTCGTTCCTCGGGCAGAAGGTCGTCGAGGTCGGTCCTGACCCGGCGGATGAGTCTGCGGACGCGGGTGATCTCTTCGTCGGATGGCATTGCTTCGGCCTTCGCGCAGTCGTCGGCATCGAGAGCCGCGGCGAGACGTTCACGGTTCCGCAGGAGATCACCGAGGTATGCCTCAAGGTCGGGGAGGTAGGAGGCGTCGGTGCGGAAGTGCCCGCAGCCGACACAGCGGAAGCGAACCGGGCAGTCCTTGCCGCCCGCGGCAACGTTGGAGGGTTCGGTGCAGACCCCATAGGGGACGGCGACTTCGCCGATGGCCCGGCGGGCCCGCTCGGAGTGGAGCAGGGCCTGGGCCTTGCGCCAGATGCGGTTGCCGTGACGGTCGAACTGCATGGCCGTGACACGGTCGACGGCCTCTCGACGGCGTACTTCGCTGACCCGGTAGTAGCCCTGGGTGGTGGACAACTGCCGGTGAGACATGAGCTCTTTGAGCACGTCGACCGGGACACCGGCGTCGGCATGCCGTTGGGCATAGCTGTGCCGGTAGGCATAGAGAAAGATCTTGTCCTTGTCGAACGGCACCAGCGTTGGTCTGCCGTCCTTGCCGGGAATCGGGATCAAGATGGTGGGCATCTCGTCCACCCAGGTGCGGTGCCGGTCGCTGAGCCAGCCGGGCGTGATGGACCTGCGGCCTTCCTGGCTGATGACGGAGTTGGGCAGCAGCTTGAGCTCTTTCTGCGGCGCATCGGGGAAGCGTTTGCGTACTCGTTGCTGCTGCCGGAGGATCAGCTCGGCCGTCTCGTGGGCGATGGGGAGGCGTCGGCTCAGGCGGTGGCCCTTGTGGTCGGAATAGATCAAGACCGGCTGGCCGTCGTCATCGCGGTCGAGGCAGTCCCAGGGCAGCTTGCAGACCTCGCCGGGACGGCGTCCGGTGTCGATGAGGAGCTCGATGGCGGTGCGGATCTCCGGGCTGGAGCGGTCGTCGAGCCTGGGCAACTCGGCGACCACGACCCGCATCACCTCGTCGGGCAGGTCCCGGCCGGCCTCGGCGTCCTCGGGCTCGTCCGGGATGTCTTCCTCGCGCAGGACGACGTCGTCGGGAAGGCCGTGCAGCGGCTCGTGCGGCCGGGTCAGGCCCAGGGCCCGCATCCGGTTGAGGCAGCGCCGGACATGCCGGCTGACCGTCAGTCGACGGTATGCCGTGATCTTCTCCTGCTCCTGGAGGTAGGCCAGGCGGTTGGTGAAGGCCGTGATGTCCAGGCGGGACAGGGAAGTTGGAGACGTTCCGTCGTCCGGCCGCTGCAGCCGCAGGCTGTCGGAGAACTGGACCATCGAGTTGATGACGTCCTGGACGGTGCCGCCCGGGTTGTCGCCGCGGCGACGGGGAAGGTCGTCGTAGGCCCAGCGTTTCATCGCCTCACGAAGCCACGGCTGGCGGATGCCGGCGAAGCGGAGGAAGCCGCTGCAGCCGAAGGCCCGGCAGTCCCAGGTGTCCTTGTGCCGTTCGGTCTCCGCCGACAGCCCGACCAGGGCCACGGCCTTGGTGAAACCGTGGAGGAGATCGCGGCTGCCGCGGCCCAGTGGTGCGGCGTCAAGGTCGAGGAGCGAGGCTGCGCTGGTGGCCAGCAGGGCGGTGCAGACGGGGCGGAAGACCCAGAAGGCGGTGCGGCGGCCGCTGCGGGTCCGTTCCTGCAGTCCGAACAGCAGCTCCGCGGTGACCAGATCCGGCAGGCCCCGCAGGCTGACGGTCTCTTTCGAGGAGACCGGTGGTTCGGTCCGGCGCCAGTGGTCTTCGTCGAGAATGAGGTCCTTGCGTCGCAGGGCACTCAGCCGAGCCGCGTGTGCACTGCAGTAGGCCGAGTTGACGCCCTGCCTCTGGCGTCCGCAGGCGATCACTGAGCAGGGTCCGTAGGCCGCAAGCGGCCGGATGTCTGTCTCCTGGACGAACTCCTCGGGCGAGAGCCGTCGGCGTTGCTGTTGTCCTTCGTGCGTGGTGCACAGTCGCGTGATCGAACTCCGCCAGATCCGCTCGCATCCGGGGACGAGGCAGAGGGCGGTGCCGACCTGAAGGCGATCGGCTCGCGGATCCTTCGCGGCGACGGCCGCGTACTCCTCGAGGGGTCGGCCGTCGCGCTTCCAGCGCAGGCCGCAGGGTGAGCACAGTCTGGTGCTGGCCGTGGTGGCTTCGCCGCATCCCTGAATCCGGCAGAGCCGCCAGCCGAGCTGGGGATGCTGCTGAGGGAAAACGACGGTCCTGGCGACGGGATCCCAGCAGATGCTCGTCAGGAAGTCCTCGGCGACCGCGGCCATGACCGAAGCGGCGCGAGAGGGTGTTGTATTGGGGTGCCGGATCGGCGCGGTGGCCAGGTTCACCGGGTCTCCTGGCCGTGCTCGCGGGGGCTGGGGACCCGGCCGACCGCGGCCCGTAGTCGCCGGACATCGGGGCGGAGGTAGGGGCGGGGTGAGCGCGGGTCCTTCTGGCCGAGCAGCCGCTGTACTTCGTCGAGTGAGCCACCGGCATCGGCGACGTTGCTGCCGAACGCCCGCCGGGGCATGTGCGGGGTGAGGTGCCGGTCCAGGTTCGCTCTCCGGGCGAGCCGTTCGACAAGTTCACCCACTGCGTCCGGGGTGATGGGCGAGCCCAGCGGCGGGCGGAAGAGGTTCACCAGCAGAAAGTCGCTGCTGTCGTTGCCCAGGAACTCGTGGCGCTCGTAGACGTACTGGTCGAATGCCTGGACCACGAGGAAGTCGGCTGGGAACCAGATCGACGAACGGCGCTTGGACCAGGCCGTGTTGGGGTTCTGGCGCCGCACGATGTGCAGGTGTGGCCCTTCGATGTCGCAGCCCAGAATGCGGGAGTCCACCATCAGGTGGGCGTCGCAGCGACGTAGCCCCGCCAGCTGTCCGACGCGCAGTCCCACCCGGGCCATCAAGAGCACGATCAGCCGGTCGCGTGCCGAGCGGCAGGCGTGCAGCAGCGCGACGATCTCTTCGTCGCTGGCCCGGTTCACTTCGATTTCGGGCTCCTGCAGCCGGTGCCGGGCGCCGAGCCGGTAGCCGATCCCGGCGTCCTCGCCCTGTGCCTCCAGCGGCAGGTCCTGCGTGCTGGCGATCTCGTAGATCTGCGCGAGGACCCATCCGGGCGCCGCCTTCGCCGCCACGGCATGCGCCAGAAATCCGCGTACCCCGGTCAGGACCCCGTTGATCCGGCGTTCCCGGCGGACCGGGTCCACCCCGGGTCCTGCCACTACGACCTGCGAGGCTCCGCCGGAGCTGTACTTGAGCCAGACAATGAACAGCCCCATGTCCGCCGCTGCCGTCGACCAGTCGCGACCCGTGCGCCGGCACCACCGCAAATACAAGGCGATGGCCCCGGCGTACGACTTCGTGGTGAGCTCGGCGCGGCTGCGGCCGAACCTCAGATCCCGCAGGTACCGATCCGCGACCGGCATCACCTGCAGCTCATCATCAACGACTGCCCAGTACCGGCTCCCCGACGGCATGCGGACCAAGAACGCGTCCATCCACTTCCCCTGTCGTGCATCTCATGCGACGGCCCACCACAAGCACCACACCCCCGGAAACCGTCGTGCAAGACATCAACGAAGAGGGTCAGACAACGTCACACCACACCGGAAAGAACCCCAGAGAACGGCCAGCTCTACCACTGCCTCCAGCACCGCAAATCGTTCGACGAGAACACCGCGTTCCCCGCTGAACTGGCCGCCGCAGCTTGACGGCATAGCAACGTGAGGTGTCTGTCAGAGCCGGGAAATAAACCGTACGAAATAGCATCATTCTTCGCACGTACATCTGCGTGTGGGCGCGGCTTGTCCTCACTACATGGGCTGCCGTGGGATCGGCGGATCGTCCGGCACAGGTGCAGCAGCAGCGCGAGGTCGGCGAGGCACCCCCAAGACCTCGGTGCGGAGCCCACGAAAGAGGCAGCGGTGGGACGTGTCGAGGCCACTCGGCGTCTCCCAGCAGGCGGGCCTGCCGGTTGTGGCGGCGGCCGGTCCGCAGGCGTGGCTGCGGGCGTTCAAGCGCCGGCTGGCCCGTGTACCCGCCGTCTCATCCGGACCCGGGAACGCTCTCCCCAGGCCCGGATGACGTCCAGACTCAGGCGGGGGTGATGTTCTCCGCCTGCGGACCCTTCTGGCCCTGGGTGATGTCGAAGGTGACTGCCTGGCCTTCCTGCAGCTCGCGGAAGCCTGAGGCGTTGATGTTGGAGTAGTGAGCGAAGACGTCCGGTCCGCCACCGTCCTGGGCGATGAAGCCGAAGCCCTTTTCGGCGTTGAACCACTTGACGGTTCCGCTGGCCATGCTGGTGCCTCTCAGTCGCTGTCAGGAACCGCACCGCGCGGTCCCAGAGGTGATCGCCCTGGCTCGGCACTGCACAGCAAACCGCCCGCGCTTCGCGCGCGGGCAGTACGAACCACGATATCTGCCAACGACGCTACACGGCGACGACGGCTCCCGCAGCTCCCTTGGCCGGTGCCGTGGGGCAGGCGGACGGCTTTACGTATCTCGCTTGGTGGGCCGCCTCCACACGAGACGACCCACCCTGGCGTCATCTACCGCCGTGCGAGGTCAGTCGCGGTGTCCGTCGCGGTGTCCGTCGCGGTGTCCGTCGCGGCGGTCACCGCCGTGACGCCAGCCGTCACCGCGGTGGTCGCCGCCGCGGTGCCGGTCGTCGCCACGGTGGTCGCGGTCGTAGCCCCAGGAGACCTCGTCGACAAGCCAGTCGCGGTCGTTGCGCAGGGTCGCTGTGTCGGAGTGGTTGTCCCACACGTACGATCGCCGGTCCTGGTACACGTCCGAGCGGCTGTCGCGGCCGATGCCGGTGTGGACCCGGACGGTCGCGCGGCCGTTCAGCCGGTAGTGGTCGAAGGTGTAGGTGTGGCCGTCCTCGTCGGAGAGGGTCCAGCCGTCCAAGTTCACCGCCCGCCGCGAGTCGTTGGTCAGCTCCACCCACTCGGCGTTCAGCGAGCGGTTGGAACGGTCGTCCTGGCCCGGGGAGTCGTACTGCACATCGCTGACGTACACCGCCGGGCGGTACTGGCGGCCGTGGTGGTGGTCGTCGGCCGACGCCGGCAGCGCCACCGCCCCCACCACCGCAGCGGCCACACCGGCGACGGCGGTCAGACGACGGACGGAAGAAGAAACGGACACGAAGGTCCCCCTTCAGGTGCGCACACCCAACCGAACCCGCGGCATCGAAGCCACGGTTCAGCCAGGTGCGTTGTACTGGTGCGCAGCCGGTCGGCCGCGCACCCACACCTTCCGGCCCGCACCTCGAACCGCGTGGGATTGACGAAGCCTGTTACAGATTGAGCAGATTTCCGTGACACTCACCTGTAATGGCCACTGATCGGCTGAATCGGGTGGAACGGTGAGGTATCGGATGCCGGGCCCTTAGGGCTACCGGCTTGAAGCGGCGCATCGCCGGGCTGCGCCACCCCACCGTGACGAACGCACTCACCCGAAAGTGAGTAACAGCCCGGCCCGCCAATCGGGCCGTCGGACCGGTCCCTGGATGCGGCGACTCGTTCTGAACGCGGTGAGCACGACGCGTGAGCCGTACGTCTGGCGGGGCTTTGCAGCAGTCGACGGCCCGTGGACGAGCCGTCGGTCCAGGGTGTGTTCGGTGCGACCAAGGGCGCCGGCGTTCCGGGACTGCGAAGGCGTCGGTCATGGGTGCAGGGTGCCGCGGCCGGCGGGGATGGCGGGTCACGCTGTCTCGCGGTTCAGGCGGGTGAGCCCTTCGATGGTTTCCAGGCGGGCCTGCAGGGCTGGGCTGTGCGTGGGCGTGGTGGTGAGCAACAGCACTGGAACCGAGGGGTGTCCGGGGCGTAGAGGTCGTCTTCCTCGTCGTCGCCGGGGATCGGGTTGGGCTGGATCTCGATCCGCTCGTCGCGGGTGCCGGCGAGGTGGTAGACGCCCCGGTAGTCGCTGTCGCGCTCGGTGAAGACCAGCCCGAGGCGGTCACCGACGAGCCGGACCAGCTCGCTCACGGTGTGGGTGCTGGTGCCATAGGTGTGGTAATCGGTCATGGTGCGCCAGAGCCTATGCCGCAGCGTCGTGGGAGGGCGTCCGCAGGGGAGTCATATGGGTCCGTAGACGGCGGCGGGGGCTCCGGTGATGAGTGCCCAGTAGCGGTCCCCGTAGGACCCACTCGCTCGGATAGTTGACGAAACCCTCCTCCCGCAGACACCAGGCCAGCAGATCGCGGTTGTCGCGGGCGGTCGACGACAGGCCCGGAGCATCGAAGGGACACCACCGCTCGTCGCCCGTGCGGTGTCCGTTCACCGCGCCGCCCATGTCCAGTTTCGCGCCATCGGCCTCGACAAGCGTGAGGTCCACGGCCGCGCCGGCACAGTGCGGGGCCACCTCCCCCGGAGAGACGAACGCGCCGGCCCGGCGCCGAAGCTCCGCCGGGTCACTGACGCCCGCGCGGCGCAGGCGGTCCTCGTACAGGGCGAACCGACGGGCCTGCTCGTCCGGGCTGCGATGGCCCTCGATCACAAGGAATCTGATGCCGGCGGGAAGCCTCTCTGAGGCTGCACGCAGGCGTGCGAGCACGCCGGTCCTGACGCGTCCGTACGCTCCGCGCTCGTCGCGTTCCCGCGGATCCAGCATCACGGTCGTGGCCGTGGCGATCTCCGCCGGGGGCTCACCTCAGTCTGCCACCGGAATGTTGAGCACTCGCGGATCGCTCAGCAAGATCATGCCGAGCGAGCCTAGCGTCCGCGCCCCTCTGCTACCCGGCCAGACACCATCGCCTCCGGCCGGTCTCGGTCAGGGCGTCAGGTCGAGCACACGGACCGGTTCACCGGTCCACCGCTCGGGAGCGGTGGTGGCGATGATCGCTCCGTCGGGACGGTCGGGAGTCGGCTGGGCTGCGTACTGGCAGTGTGCCGCCGCCCAAGTGTCCTGCCGGGCCACGGCCAACGCGGCCGCAAGGTCGAGGTCGAGCACGGTGATGCCCGGCAGCGCGGCGAGGTGTTCCGCGGTGCCGGGCCGGGCACGGTCGGCTTCCACGAGCGCGCACGCCGGGGCGTACAGGTACCAGCCGGTCTCGACGTGGGCGCGGTGGATGAGACGGGAAGCGAGAACGTTGCCCTGGCCGGCCGCGGCCATCGCGGTGTCGTCCAGGACGATGTGCACGGCATCGCTCACCGGGCGGCCGCCCGGGCCAGGCGGCGGTCGAGCTCGCTGTCGAGGTCCTGTTCCTCGACCGCAGTGGGCGCGTAGCCGTTCCACCTCTCCAGCGCGGCCCGAGCCTCCTCGGCCCGCGCAGCCCGCTCGTCCGGGGTGAGCAGGGTGTCGGCGAGGCGCGCCAGGTAGGCGCGCAGCGACAGCCCCTCAGCAGCCGCTATGGCGGCCAGCCGCTCTTTGGCCTCTTCGGGGATACGGACATTGGCATCGGACATCGTTGTGGCTCCCTTCCATCCCCCAGGATACGGGTACGTACCCGTACCCGTCACGACCGTCGTCCGTGCGGATCCCGGCGGCCCCGCCGCTTCGGCCCCGCCGGTCCGCTGTGAGCTTGGCGGGGGTCGCGCTGTCCCTGACGCGGCACCCTGATCCGGCGGCCGGCCGCGAGTTCAGGCGGTAGGCGGCAGCGTCTGTCCGCCGCATCAGGTAGGGCCGAACTCGTGAGCGGGGCTACCGCGCCACTGCACCCACTGAGGGTCGTCCAGGAGCGCATCGGGGTCGGCGAACCCCGCCCAGTCCCACAGCCTCCTCATCACCGAGGTTCACCTGGTAATAGCCGCCGTACCCGCCGGCGCCCTCCGGGCAGGCCCGGCGCAGCAGGGGAATGAGGGCATCGGCCATGGCGATGCAGCGCGGATCCTTCGCGTACGACGGCACCAGGTGCTCTCTCAGCGCGCAGTAGACAGGTGAGGCAGCAGCGTAGTGAGATCACGACGGACGCGTGCGGCCAGGACGGCCGGGTCGTTCGCGGTCCACTGGTGGGCCACGCCGACCGCGTCGGCCGCCTTGGCGCGCGAAGAGCCTTTGCCGGGGAAGGCGCCGCCGGTCACCCGGGCCGTGAAGGTTGCAGGCCCCGGCGGGCGCGGCAGGAACAGCAGTGGCTGGTGCGGGGTGAAGTCGAAGTGACCGAGCCGGGCGGCGGGCTCTTCCCCGAACAGCTGCGGCTCGGTCCACAGTCCGACACTGACCACCAGCCAGGCATGGGGGACGTCCGGGTGGTTGCACAGCCACAGGTCGAACGTCCCGACCAGCAGCTGCTCCTCCCACTTCCAGACCTTGGCCCGCGGATCGAGGCCGGCGGCGCCGTCTGCGCGCAGCGGCATCAGCGCTAGCTCGAACGGCATGATCACGTCTGCGTACGCCTCGCGCACGGCCGTGCTGGCGGCGTTGTCGACCGTCAGCTCCCGATCCGGTGTGACCTCCCAGGTGAGGCCCTGCGGCAGCTGGCCGTCCAGGTACTCACGGATCGGACCGAGGACCCGCGGCAGACCGTCTTTGCCGCACCGGGCGTGCTCGGCTGCGGGCAGGCGGACCACGCGTAGTAGGGCGTTCCGCTGTCGTAGGAGTCGTAGTCGACGCAGTGTTCGTAGATACAGCCCAGCGAGGCGGCGAGTTGCGTCATCGTCTCCTGGGTGCGCTCATCCAGGTCCGGGTTCTCGCCGGCTCAGCCGCCCCGTCACTCTCCGCCACATGACTGTCTGACGTAGCTATACGAGAACCGGACCATCTCGGGCAAGACCGGTATGGAAGCATCGCCGGCCCGTCTTCTGGCCGAAGCGGACAGACGGCACCCACGCCAGATATCACCTGTGAAACACGTGGGGGCGAATCCGACCGGGCACTATTGCCGCCCTATCTCCATGTTCCGTCGGCTGATCAGCGGTGGGGCCGGGGGGCGGGCCGGCGCCGGGTAGCGTGGATGGAACCAAGCAGATTGAGGGACTGGGTACTGGGGCTGCCTGGTTCGGCGTGGTAGATGACGAGCTGCTGGCCGGGGGCGTCGCGTACGTCGAAAGCCTGGTAGGTGAGGGTGAGGGGGCCGACGTCTGGGTGGAGGAAGCGTTTGGCGTCCTGGGTCTTGCCGCGCACGGTGTGGGTGTTCCAGAGGCGGGTGAAGTCCGCGCTGTGCTCAGTGAGGGTGCGGACGAGTTCACGCAGCCGTGGGTTGTCCGGGTCAAATCCGGTTGCCTCGCGAAGGTTGGCGACGGTGGCCTGTGCTGCCCGGTCCCAGTCCGTGTAGAAGTTGCGGCCCGCGGCATCGAGGAAGGTCATGCGGGCCAAGTTGTCCGCCGGCTCGAACGGGGCGTAGAGGGCATCGGCCAGGGCGTTGACGGCGAGGAGGTCCAGGGTCCGGCTCATGACGAACGCTGGAGTGTTCGGGTAGCCGTCCATCAGCTGTCGCAGCGAAGAGCTGACTCGTTTGGCGGCGTGGGCGGAGGGCCGGTCGTTCGGCGTGGCCCCGGCTAGCCGGTACAGGTGCGCGCGTGCGTCCGCGTCGAGGCGCAGCGCGCGGCTGAGTGCGTCGATCACCTGTGGTGAGGGGTTGCGCTCGCGGCCTTGTTCCAGGCGGGTGTAGTAGTCGGCGTTCACTCCGGCCAGGACGGCGACCTCCTCGCGGCGCAGTCCGGCGACTCTGCGGGCCCCGTAGCTCGTCATGCCGACGTCCTCCGGCTGCAGGCCGGCGCGGCATGAGCGCAGGAAGTCTCCCAGGTGGTTGTCGTCCATTGTATGCAGGCTAGGCGGCGGCTCGATGTGGTGCCTGGGTGTGCTGCACCCCGGCAGCACGCGTCCTGGTTGATGGCCGCTGACCTGCGCAGACTCGGTGGAGCGGGAAGGACCACACCGTTCGAGGAGAGGAGCCCGCCATGGCCGGGACCGTTGAGGACGACCACGTCGACGTGGTCGGGATGTGGGTGACCGCGGATGGTCACATCCGGCAGGAACTGCTGCCGGACGGCCGCTACGACGAAGCCCGCGGCGAGCGGGCCAGCGCGTACACCGGCCGGTACACGGTGACCGGCAGCCACCTGGACTACGTCGACGACACCGGCTTCACCGCCACGGGCGACATCCGGGACGGAGTGCTCTATCACGAGCACCTCGTGCTCTACCCGGAGCGAAACCGGTCGTAGAGAAGGCCGGGCCACGGCCACTCTGGCACCGGGAGGCGAATCCGCCCTCGGCGGACGAAAAGGGCCCGGTACAGCAGCCAGTCAGCCAGCCAGCAGCAACGACAATTGAGGACCATATCCATGACAGGAACACGACTTGACGGAAAGGTCGCGCTGATCACGGGCGCGACCGGCGGCCTCGGCACAGCGACCGCCGAACTTTTCGCCCGCGAAGGCGCCCGGCTAGTGATCACCGATATCGCCGAAGGCCCCCTGCGGGAGCTGTCCCACCGGATCGGGGCGCCCGGCGCGGAGGTCGTTGCCGCCCGCCTCGATGTCTCCTCCGTGCGGGAGTGGGACGAAGTGATCGCCGTCGTACGCGACCGGTTCGGAACGCTGGACGTGCTCGTGAACCTCGCCGGCATCCTCGACTGGCCAGGTATCGAAGACACGCGAGAAGAGGAGTGGGACCGCGTTATCGACGTGAACCAGAAAGGCACATGGCTTGGCATGAAAGCGGCGATGCCGCTTCTGCGTGCGAGCGGCAACGCGTCGGTGATCAATACGTCGTCCGTACTCGGCCTGGTGGGAAGCGGTGCAGCTGCGGCCTACCAGGCGTCCAAGGGAGCCGTGCGCCTGTTGAGCAAAACCGCCGCAGTCGAGTACGCCCAGCAGGGAGTACGGATCAACTCACTGCACCCCGGGGTGATCAGTACCCCCATGATCCAGGACCTTCTGAACGACCAGGGTGACCAGCAGCCGGACATCCAGCGCACCCCCATGCGCCGAGCCGGCCGCGCTGAGGAGATCGCACCCGCGATCCTCTTCCTCGCCAGCGACGAATCCTCGTTCATCACCGGCGCGGAACTGGTGGTCGACGGCGGGCTCACCGCGCACTGAACAACCCAGCCGTACGACGTCCACGTGGGCCTGCCGCGGATGTGTCAACGGTGCGGCCCACCCGATCAGCGCACCGCACCACTGCACAGCACGCCAGATGCCCTGCACCGGCGCCTGCACTCACACTCACCTCCTCCCGGGACTGCACCATGACACCTGCAACCGCATCCGCCGCAACGTCCGAGTCCACCGAGTTCGCTGGGAAGATCGCCCTCGTCACCGGAGCCGCGCGGGGGGTGGGCCGGGAGACCGTGGCGCTCCTTCACGCCCGCGGGGCTCGGGTCGTCGCCCTCGACCTCCGCCCCGACGTCATGAACCTGGCCAAAGAGTTTCCCGGCGTCGTCGTGACAAACGGTGACATCACCCAGGAGGAGACCGCCCACCGCGCGGTGGCAACGACTTTGGACGCCTTCGGCGGACTGGACATCCTCGTGAACAATGCCGGGCGCACCCAGAACAAGCTCCTCACCGAAACCACGGCAGAGGACTGGGACACCGTGATGGCGGTCAACGCCCGCGGCTCCTTCTTCTGCGCCCGCGAGGCGTTCCGGGCCATGAAGAGCCGCGGCGGCGGCGCCATCGTCAGCACCGGCTCGTACGCCTCCACCGTCGCCCTGCCCGAAGGTGTCGCCTACAGTGCGTCGAAGGGCGCTCTGGCCCAACTGACCAAAGTGCTCGCCGTCGAGGGCGGCCCGCTGGGCATCCGCGCCAACCTCGTGGCCGCGGGCGTCATCGAAACGGACTTCCTCGACACGATCCGCCCCGACAGTCGCGCCTACCTGGCGTCCTTCGCCGCCGCGCAGCCCCTGGGACGAGTGGCGCAGCCCGAGGAGATCGCCGAGGTCCTGTGCTTCCTCGCCTCGCCCCGCTCCAGTTTCGTCACGGGAGCCGTGGTCGCCGCTGACGGCGGATTCACCGCAATCTAAGAGGTCGTTTTCGCCCGATGTTTCATCCCGAAAACAGCTGTTTGGTCTGTGGTGTCGGGTCGCGCCAGGAGATGGTGTTCTCGCCGGTGA
>NZ_JBEXKG010000133.1:0-21402 GCF_040609555.1 Streptomyces sp. NPDC004658 | reverse complement strand
CCTCGTTCACGCCGAAGTTCATCGTCGCGTGCGCGAGGTGCAGCGGGCAGCCCGCCTCCCGGGCCAGGCCGACCATCTCGCCGGGCCGGGCACCGTGGGTGAGGGCATCAGTAGTACGTGATGTCCCAGTGGTTGGCCCAGTACTCGTCGGCGTAGTCGATGACCGTCTTGCCGCCGGAGGTCACGCGCCACACCCAGGCGCCGTCACCGCGCTTGTGGTGCTTGCTGGAGTGCGCGTGGATGTAGTTGGTGACGCACGAGGTGCGGGCCACGTCGACCTTGTAGCCGTTCCAGTGACTGTACGTGCCTCCGGCGTGACCGACCTCCGTGCCGCCGGTGATGACGATGCGGCAGCGGCTCTTCTTCTTCAGGGCGATGACCCCGTCGACGGTCCGGACGCGGATGTCCTGCAGACTGGTGCAGTTCTTGTTGTAGCGGTTGGTGCAGTTGCCCGAGGAGGAACGGGTGATGCCCGCCGCCCGCAGCCGTGCCGCGGCCTGGGCGTCGCTGAGCTTGCCGCCGCCACCGGCGCCGCCGCCCCTCACCAGGGCGGCCCACGTGTTGACGTCGACGATGCCGTTGGCGGTGAGGTGCTTCGCCTTCTGGAAGGCCTTGACCTTCGCCGCGGTGCCGGAACCGAAGACCCCGTCGGCAGTGACGGCGTAGCCGTTGTCGGTGAGCTGGCGCTGCACGGCCTTGACGCTCGGGCCCTTGGAACCGGACTTGACCGTCATGACCAGCTTGGTCCAGGTGTTGGGCCCGACGATGCCGTCGGCGGTCAGGTGCTTCGCGCGCTGGAAGGCCTTGACCTTCGCGGCGGTACCCGACCCGAAGACCCCGTCGGCGGTGAGCGTGTAGCCCCGCGCGGTCAGCAGCAGTTGGACAGTGGCCACGTCCACGCCCCGCTGGCCGGACTTGACCGTCGGCCAGGACGCCTGCACGGCGACGCCGGCGGTGGAGCCCGTCCGCACCGTGCCCGGCGAGGCGGTCGCCGCGGCGGTGGTGACGTCGGTCGCCGTGAGGCCGGCCGCCAGGGCCGAGGCCAGAAACACGGATGCGGCCAGGCTCCGGCGTGGCTTCCGCGTGGTGGTGAGCATGAGTTCGGTTCCTTTCCTGGTTCTGTTGCGAGACGAGGCGCTGAACCTGTTTCGCGGTTGGACCGGGCCGCGTCGGACGGGTCATTCCCGCTGAAGAACAGGCGGCCGGGGACTTGCGCGTGGCGCGGCGGCGGCGTTCTGCCGCCATTTCCCGGAGACCGGGCGGCGGCCCCCTGACGACCGGCGTCCTGCCCCCGGATTCCTGTCGGGGTCACCGACCGTCACCCGGGGTTTCCACTGACCGAATTACCGACTTCCTCGGCTCCTCGGTTCGGATAGCGGAAAACAAGCGCATCCTGCGTGTACGGCCGACAACTCCGTCAGCGGAAGGACCGCTGTAACGAGGCCGGCCGAGCGGGTTGGCTCAAGAGACCTCCCCCTGCCCGGGACCGAGAAGCCCGCGCAGGGGGAGCCGGGCCGCACGGTGGCCGAGACCACGGCCGATGCGGTGGCCGGTCTCCCGGTGGCGGGCCGCTGTCCCGCCGTCCGCCGCGGCGCCGCTGAGCGCGAGCGCTGCCGCGGAGATGGCGACGGCGCTGCGCGGGGGCGTCGGTACACGCATGGATCAGGTCCTTTCATGACGGGTGTCAGCGCGGCATCTGTGGCGATCTGCACCGGAAACGAGCATGGCGTCGGCATGGACGGACCACCAGCGCATGGTGCGCTCAGCGGCGTCCCGGGATTTCTCAGGCCGGTCACCTGCGCGTTCGCCCGCCGCTGCAAAGTCCCGGGACAGCCCTCCGGCCCCTCGCCGTTGACCGAGGAGCGGCCGGCCCCCGCTGGGGCGCGCCGGACTCATCGGTGACCGGAATCCGTCCGTGCGCAGGTGTGCCCATACGGAAGGCCTCGCCCCGGCGCCGGCACTGGCCATACTCAGCAGGAGCGACACCGCGGAAAGGAGCAGGGTGAGGTGGAAAGCACTGCCCCCGTCATTGGACGCGAACGGGCGGCGGTTCGTCAGTACGCTGCGGCAGTTGAAGGACCACAGCGGGCTGACGCTGAAAGCCCTTCAGGCCAAGACCTATTTCAGTGCCTCGTCATGGGCGCGATACCTCAACGGCACGGCTTTTCCTCCCGCAGCGGCGGTCGAGGCCCTGGCCCGGATCGCCGACGCGGACGTCGCTCCTTTGCTGGCGTTGCGCGATGCCGCGGAAAAGACGTGGAACGCGGCTGAGGAAGGAACCTCTGCCGTCGGTCATCTGCCGGAACGGAAGCAGAACGGTCCGGGAACCGACGGCCCGCGGATTCGCGTCGTTGCATTGTCCCTGGCCGTGGGAACGATTCTTTTCTCCGCCGTGCTGTCCGTGGCGCTGGTCCTCGACACCCACAGCCCGGCGTCCGGTTCCGCAGGGGGATCCGGCTCCGGTGTCGGGAGGTACGACTGCCGCTACACGCGGCGCGGCGATCTGCTGTTCAGCGGGAACAGCACCACGTCGTCCCGCCGGGTGATGCTCAACAGCACCGGCCCGGACGCCGCCGAGGTGCAGTGCCTGCTGCTGCGCCACAAGTTGTCCCCGGGCGACGTCGACGGCTACTACGGGCCCCGCACTCGGACCCAGGTCGAACGGCTGCAGGGGCAGGGCCACATACCCGTCGACGGTGTCGTCGGAGAGGAGACCTGGCGCCTGCTGCGGCATGTGCAGTGATGACCGACCGGAAAGCCGAAACGGGGGTTTCGACCATGAAGAAGTACCCGAAGGGAACCCGTCCGCGCCCACTGCCCCCGACTCTGCCGGAGGCCTGCGCGAGCCTGATCGACGGGCTGCGGGACCTGAAGGACCGCAGCGGACTGACACTGGCCGAACTGGCCGATCTGACCGCCATCAGCAAGTCCTCCTGGGAGCGCTACCTCAACGGCAAGCAGTTCCCGCCCCGGCACGCTGTCGACGCCCTCTGCCTGGCAGTGCGGTCGCCCGACACGGACATCCTGGAACGGTGGGTGCGCGCCGAAGCCGTCTGGAGCGGACGTGATCTGGACAACACTGCGCCACGGGAGATCCTCCCCGCCGCCACCGGCAACGCGTCGAGCAGGGCCGCGCTCTCAGGAGCAGGACCTGTCCCCGGCCCGGCACCGCGGCAGACGCCCGGACCCGTACGCGCCCTCTTGCTGGCCGCTTCCGAGAGGATCACCGAACACCCCGCCGCCACAGTGATCGGCGTGCTCCTCGCTTCGGCCATGATGATCGTTCCGGCCGCGCTGTACCACAGGTCCCACAACGCCCTTCCGGCCTCCCAGGCCCTCCCACCGATCTGCCGGCTGAAGTCGTGCGCCGGCCGTGACCCCAGGACCACCGCGTGCGAGGACCCCAGGACTCTGGCGTCCTACACCGCGACGGACGGGACCCGCCTCGAACTGCGCCTCAGCCCCCGGTGCCAGGCAGGCTGGATCCGTGCCCGGCCGACCCACGCCGGCTTCCGCATCGAGATCAGCTCTCCGGGGCAGCGCTCCTTCAGCAACACGGCAACGCGGCGCGCCCCCGTCGAGGACCTCGTCACCACACCCATGATCGCCGCCCCGCAGCCCTCCCGCCTCCGCGCCTGCTACTACGCCTCCGCCGACCGTCCCGGCAGGGAGTGCTTCGCCCCGTGAACGGCTCCGTCCGCGATGTGACGGCACCGACGTGCTCAGTGGTCACCCACGCCGGATCTGTGCCCAGGCCATCGGCCATCGGCCGGCGCGGCAAGTGGCGTCTCTGGCGCGCGGCCCGTTGCCGGCCGAGCCGAGGGCCGTTCACGGTCTGCGGCCGCGGAAGGTGCGACGCAGGTCGCTCACCCAGGCGTCGGGGTTCTCCCAGGGGATGAAGTGGCCGCCGTGGTCGTGTGCGTTGACGTTGACGTGGTTGAACCACTCGGCCTGCGGGCCGTTCTGGAAGGCCCGGACGCGCTCCTCGGCGGAGTGGATGCCGGGCGGGTTCTCGTACGTGACGAAGGTGAGGCCGACCGGGGCCTGCACGACCGGGGTGCGGTCGTGGGCGGGAGCCCAGGGGTAGCGGTTGGCGTTGGCGTAGTAACGCATGGACGTGGCGATGGAGTTGTTCACCCAGTAGATGGTGGCGTGGGTGAGCAGGTCGTCCTTGGTGAAGACGGATTCGAGGTCGCCGCCGTTGTCGCTCCAGGCGTTCCAGCGTTCCAGCAGCCAGGCGAGCAGTCCGGCGGGAGAGTCGCTCAACCCGTGGGCCAGGGTGGCGCCGTCGAGCATGTGTACGGCGAGGTGGGACGCGAAGTGGCGGTCCAGCTCGATGATGCGGGCGCGGACGTCAGCGGGCTGGTCGTCGGTGAGGGGGCGGTTCCGGGCGAAGTCCCAGGCGCGCGGGCCGGTGAAGAAGTCGAGCGGCAGCCCGGAGCCGATGTGGATGCCGTACAGCTCGTCGGCGTACTTGTGGCCGAGCTGGCTGGAGACGACCCCGCCGATGTCACAGCCCCCGGCGGCGTACTTCTCGTATCCCAGGGTCTCGGTCATCAGGGTGTGCCAGAGGTCGGCGACCTTCCAGAAGTTGACGTCAGGAAAGCCGGTGAGCGGGCCGGGGAAACCGAAACCGGGCAGAGACGGCACGATGACGTCGAACGCGTCGGCGGGGTCACCGCCGAAGGCCGCCGGGTCGGCGAGCGGGTCGATCACCTTCGACCAGTGCCAGAACGTCCACGGCCAGCCGTGAGTGAGGATCAACGGGATCGGGCGGGGACCGCGGCCGGGCTTACGCATGAAGTGCACCCGGACACCGGCCACGCTCACCTGGTAGTGCTCGTGGACGTTGATGGCGGTCTCGGCCTTGCGCCAGTCGTAGCCGTCCCGCCAGTAGGCGACCAGCTCACGCAGACAGCTGTCCGGGACGCCGTACGACCAGTCCTCGTTCCCCTCGTCCAGCGGCGGACGAGTCAGCGCGAGACGGGCGCGCAGGTCGGCGAGGACCTCGTCGGACACATGGATCGGGGCCGGCTCCAGAGGGAAGCTGTGCGGGATGGTCATGCCATGACTCCTTACCGGACAGGGGCGAGCGATGTCATCGGCCCGTCGGCATGCGGTGGCGAGCCTGCCCCTCTCACGGCGTGCCGGCGTCACGGAGTACTGACAGCGATACGCAGGGTGCCTGCCGGTGGTGCCGGCCGAGCCGGCCGGTCAGGGCGGGGCGGCCAGACAGCCGACGCCCGCCCCTCAATCGCTTTGGCGTCGACGCGGACGGGCACCTGCGACCAGAGGTGGCTGAGGCGCGCCAGACGGACCTTCCCGGTCGGGCCTGGTCAGCCCCCGACCGAGGAGCGCGATCACACGACCGGTGTCCCGAATATGACATATATGGCATGTGTGAGAAAATGGCCGATGTGGCATCAGGTGCTGGTGGGTTCACCGGAACCCTGGACTGGAAGCGCTGAGACAGGCGAGAGGAGCACACCATGATCGCCAAGCTGCTCGGCAAGCTGTCCTTCACCCGCCGCTACGGCGCGTACGGGGCCCACGAATGGGACGCGTACGCCGGCAAGGACTGAGTCGGACGGCAATCGCGGCGGGCGTCCCCGGGCGCCCGTCCACTCCCAGCCGCACTTCCGACGGCATCGACCTGGACAGGTACCAAGGCCGGGGACGATCTCATGGGCCGGATGAATGAGCCGCCGCGCCTGCCCGGAGGCGGCTTCTCAGCCTGGAACCGCGACCGGCTCGCGGTGGCACGCCGAGGCGCCGACGAGTGCGGGGACGTCTGGCAGCTCGAGCCGGGTGTCTACGTGGCCGCCACGGCCGGACCCTGCGAAGCAGTGCTGCGCCGCGCCCAGGACTTCCCCAAGGCACCCTCCCCCCTCTTCCCACCGATGAAGGGGGCGAACCGAGCACCGACGGCGGAGGAGCGCGCACACGCTCACGCCGCCCGCATGCGCGGGTTGCGCGCGCAGGCGGTCGCGGCCCGGATCGGTGAGATCGCGCCCGGAGCCGCTTCCTTCGCCGAGCAGTGGCCCACGGACCAGGACGTCGAGGTCCTGCCCGCGGCCCGGCACGCCCTGGCGGAGATCGGCGTCCGCTTCCTCTTCTCGGAGGACGCTCCGGCCTTGCTGCCCTTCGCCGCACAGCTCTTCCTCGCCCGGGAGGTGCTCGTACGCCCCTCACGCTGGGAATGGCCCCGGTGGATCCCCACACCGGCACGGCGGTTCCGCACCCGCCAGCAGGCCGCCTTCACCGACGCGTTGCGGCCCATCGTGCGCCGGCGCTGTTCATCGGGCCGGCCCGGCGCCGACGTGCTCGGGCAGATGCTCCAGCCCTCCGCGCACTACGGCCCACTGCCGGAAGAGGCCGTTCTCGACACCCTTCCCGGAATCACCGTCGCCACCTTCGAGGCACCCACCCGGGCAGCCGCGTGGATCCTGCTCCACCTGGCCCGGCACCCCCAGGCAGCGGACCGCGTCGCGGCCGAGGCCGCCTCGCTGCCCGCGGACCCGGGCGCGACGACCAGCACCCACGTCGACAACCTGCGATACACCCAGGCCGTGGTGCGCGAGGTGCTCCGGCTGTACCCCCCGAGCTGGCTGCTGACCCGGCAGGTCGCACGGCAGACCCAGCTCGCCGACTACACCCTCGACGCCGGGTCCACCGTTCTCGTCTGCCCCTATACCGCGCACCGGGACACACGCGAACACCCCGAGCCGGACCAGTTCCGGCCCGAGCGCTGGCTCGACGGTTCCGGCTCGACGGCGAGTCCCGGGGCCTTCCTCTCCTTCGGTACCGGGCCACACGGCTGCGAGGGAGCCGCGCTGGCCATGGCGATGCTGACACTCCTGACCGCGCACACGGCCCGCACCCTCCGTCTGAGCGAGCCACCCGGACCGGAACCCGGCTACCAGGTCACCAGCTTCGAAGGTCTCGCGACCACCGGCCTGCGCCTGCGTGCCACCTCGCGCGGCCCGGTGCAGTCCCGCTTCGTGTGACCGGCTCGCTCATCACGGTCGGCTCGGCAGGTGTCGATGGTCGAACTCGTCGGCGAGCAGGCCCATCATGACGAGGTCGTGGTGCCGGCCGGCGAAGAACACGTGTTCCCGCAGGCGCCCTTCCTCGGTGAAGCCGAGCCTACGTGTGAGTGCGAGCGACGCCTCGTTGTGGGCCAAGACCGCACCCAGGCACTTGTGATAGCGCCGCTCGGCGAACATGAAGCGCAGCAACAGCGCCAAGGCTTCCGTCGCGTAGCCCCTACGCCGGTACTCGGCACCGATCGCGATCTCGAACTCGAACCAGCCCGAACGAGGGCCGGTGCGAGCCGACCCGATCGTGCCGACCAGCTCCTGCCCGCCCGTCGTCTCGACTGCCAACAGGAATCGGTCGCCGTCGCACTCGGCGACCGCCTGCTCCTTCGCCCAAACACGGTAGCTCTCGGCGGACCGGGGCAGCTCCAGCCGGCTCCCTCGCCACCCGTCGTCGTCGGCGAAGCGTGCGAATGCCGCCCAGTCGTCGGGCTCGACAGCACGCAGACGTACCCGTTCACCAGTCCAGGACGATGCCATGCCCGATTGGAACATGCCCCGGTGCGCGTGGGGCCGGGAGGCACGCCGAGGAGAACAGCCGCAGGTGACAGTGGCCTCGTCTTCACAGAGCCCCCTGCTCTCGTTCACCTGTCAACCGCATATGATCACCCAGCCATTAACCATGTGGGGGGTACATCTACATGCAGACGATCACTGAGCGCTACGGCAAGAAGCGGCTGACGATCTTCTTCGTCTGCTGCTTCCTCGTCCTCGGCGTCATCGGCGTCGTGAAGACGGTCACCGACGACGGCCGGCCTGACTGCTACAAGCACTTCGCGGAGTGGAACAACGGCGGCGGTGAGGGACGCAACAGGGCAGTGGACTGCATGCACGAGATCGAGACGTGGTGCGAAAGGAACCACCCGGACGACGAGTCGAGTTGCGAGACCGACTTCTACGTCGCGGGCGATCCCCGCAACGGCACCATCGGCGACGGCTGACATGGGACCGCTCACCAGCCGGAAGCGCCTGATCACCTTTCTCGTCTGTGGCTTCGTCGTCCTGGGTGCCATTCTGGGGGTCGTCGGTTGGGCCACGCTTGCCGGCGACGACGGGCCACCGGAGTGCGCGAAGCACCTCGAAACCGTGTCGGGCGCCAGCGAACCGGGCCGCAACGAGATCATCGACTGCACGTACAAGGTCGCCCAGTGGTGCCATGAGCATCACCCCGACGACACGCCCGCTTGCACGAAGGCGGTCTCTACCGATGGAGACGACCGCAACGTCGGCAAGCGCTCGATTGCGGCACGTGATGCCACGGTCGCGCCGTCTGCCAAGTCGACGTTGACGCCCTTGCAGCAGGCCTTCGAGAAGAACAGGAAGGCCCTGTACGACTGGTACGAGAGCGGCCTCGACCCGCTGGACATCAACATCGTCAAGATGGAACTGAAGTCGGACGGCTACGTGTACATCACGGTCAGCGTGCCGTCGAGCAACCACGACCATGACGCAGGTCTGGACTCCTTCAACTCGTACCATCAAGACGACTTCCAAACGACGTTGAAGCACATGACCGAGTTGAGAGACATCAAGGGCGTCAAGACCTTCTACAAGGACGGCAAGCCGATCCAGGCACCGGACCTGTCGGTGAACAACTGACCCCTGGGACCGCGAAAGATGCCCACTCCGTCAGGGCGTGGGCATCTTCGAGCGCCGTCCCAACAACCGCCCCCGGACGACCGAAGCCGAAGGTCTCCGGCACTGGCCCCCGCGCCCGGCGGCGGCCGGTACTCGCGCTCCCGCCCTCATGCGCGACCGAAGGCGTACGCGCGCTCCACCCGAGCGACTTCCACGCTGTACGAGGAGTACCAGCGTTCCCGCCCCAGCCGTTGGGCCTCGAGGTGTTCGGGGTGAGCCTTCCACGCCGCTATCGATGCCTCGTCTGCGTAGTAGATGACGACGAGGTCCCGACCGTCCTCGTCCGTCACCGACTCGCGGCCGAGATAACCGGGTTGCGTTTCACCGAGTTCGGCCATGCGCTTGCTCATCGCTGCGTAGCCCTCGAGATCCGCAGTGGGCCGGGTAGTGATGATCACTGCGTAATACGGCGGTTCGGGACGGACGAACGAGGTGGTCATGCGAGAAGCCTCCGTCGGTAAGGAGCATGTGGCGACAAGGCTACTGACGTGGTTCTTCGGTGGCTACCGCATCAGATGGCGGACGGTTGACGCGCCGCCGGGTAGCAAATACGGCCACTGTCGATCGCGGCCAAGGCGAGGAACCGGCGGTGACAGGGACCAGAGCTTGTTCGCCCGCTGTGCGGAAACAGCAACGAGGGATGCCGGCGAGTCGATGGGGTCCCGTCCACAAAGATGTGCCCAGACGCCCGCGTCCCAACGAGCGCCTGCTTCCCCGGCCTTGACTTCCGTCACGCAGGCTGAACACGCCTCGCGGACTGCCGGCGTCGACGGTCACGCGGGGGCCGGGGCAGGCGCCGTCAGGGTCGGTCAGTAATCAGTGCTCCGTGCGCAGTGTGTAACGGACGGTCTGGGCTTGAATGAACCCATCGCGGAAAACGAACGTGTCCACGCCGTCATCCACGCGCCGCCCGGTCGGACTCACCGCGGACCATTCGAGGAACAGAATGTCACCGGCGAACTGCGGCCTCAGTTCCCAGTCGGCGTCCGGGAGATCCGACAGCAGCCTGCCGATCGCCTCCTTGACCCCTTCGCGGCCGTGCAGGGTGCCGGACGGCGTGACGAACACGGCGTCCTCGGCATAGTTGGCAGCGACGCGGTCGAGATCTCCCGTACCCAGACGGGCACCGTGATCAGCGAATATCTCCTGCGGATGACGGTGATCCGACGTGGTGGGCGTCGTCATGACGTGCTCCTTCTTCCAGGGCCGGCGGCACCGGCCCTGTTCTCGTGGGGCGGACGGCTCTCACCGCAACGCCCCCGTACGACTACCGGTAGGGAGGGCCCTCTGACGGGTCGGGGCCGTTCAGCGCCCCGGGACCGACAGGACGAGCTTTCCCCTGGTGTGGCCGCCCTGGCTGATGCGCCACGCCTCCGCGGCTTCGTGAAGGGGCAGTACACGGTCCAGGTGGACGGTCAGCCGGCCGTCGTCGGCGAGGGCGGCCAAGGCGGTGAGATCGTCCCGGTCCGGCCGGACCCACACGTAGTGCCCGCCCTTGGCCGCGGCTTCCGGGTCGACGACAGAGGCCAGCCGGCCAGGCTCGTCGAGCAGTTCGAGTGAGACGTCCACCGCGTCGTGCCCGGCGAAGTCCACAGCGGCGTCCACCCCTTGGGGGGCGTGCTCGCGGACACGGTCACGGAGGCCCGGCCCGTAGGTCACGGGGACGGCGCCCAGGGACCGTACGAAATCGTGGTTGCGCTCGCTCGCCGTCGCGATGACCCGTGCCCCCAGGGCGGCGGCGATCTGCACTCCGAACGAGCCGACACCCCCGGCCGCGCCGTGGACGAGCACTGTCTCGCCCGGCTGGAGGCCGGTGCGCCGGATGGCCTGGTAGGCGGTGAGTCCCGCGAGTGGTACGCCCGCCGCTTCCTCCCAGCTGAGCGCGGTGGGCTTGGGCGCCAGCAGGCGCACGTGCGCGGAGACCAGCTCGGCGTACGCGCCGAACTGAGCCCAGTCCTTGCGGATGTAGCCGAAGACCTCGTCGCCGGGGGCGAACTCGGTGACGTCGAAGCCCACTTGTTCGACGACACCGGCCACGTCCCAGCCGGGAATCAGGGGGAAGCCGGTCTCCATGACGGCGTCGAGCCGTCCTTCGGCGAGCTTCCAGTCGACCGGGTTGACCCCGGCCGCCTTCACTCGGACGAGGACTTCACCGGGTGCCACTTTCGGGTCCGGCAGCTCTGTCCATTCGAGGTCTTCGGTACGGCCGTACCGGCGCAGTGCCATGGCTTTCATGGACGGACGTGTTCCTTTCAGGCGGCGACTCAGGCGGCGACGGAGATCGGGGCGGGAGGCGACTGCAGAGCCCGGACCAGCGGTTCGAGCCTGGCGTCCTGCGCCGCCTCCGCGAGTGCCGCCCGCAGTGCGGTGTCGTGGGTGGGGCGCGCTGCCTCGAGCAGCTCCCTGCCGGCGTCGGTGACGTTGGTGTAGATCCCGCGGCGGTCGGTGGGGCACAGGTAGCGGGACAGCAGGCCGCGGTCCTCCAGGCGGGTGACCAGACGTGTGGTGGCGCTCTGGCTGAGGACGACGGCGTCGGCGACCTGTTTCATCTGCAGGTGCCCTCCGTCTCCGTCGTGCTGCCGGCTGAGCACGTCGAGCAGTGCGTACTCACGGGCGCTCAGGCCGTGACCGGTTTCCAGAACGCGTGCGAGGTGTGTCTCGATCCTGCCGTGCAGGAGGGACAGGGCACACCAGCCCTGAGTCAGGGCGGAGAGCGCTGGAGCGATGGCGGTCACAGGAGCCTCCTTCGGCGGCGGACCGGACGCCTGCCATAATAGTTGCACACAATATATTTTCAAGCAGCCGCATACGGCGATTGCATCTATCCAGCGTCTGCAACTATTGTCGTCTTTGAAGGTAAGCGTCCAGCGCAATCGCCCGGAAGGTCTCCCCATGCCCCTCGCGCTCCTGGCCCTGGCCATCGGGGCCTTCGGGATCGGCACCACCGAATTCGTGATCACGGGCGTGCTGCCCCAGGTCGCGGACGACTTCGGCGTCAGCATCCCGGCGGCACCCATCGGGCAGGTCGCCGGCTGGCGCCGCACCTTCGTCCTCGTCGCCGTCCTCGGCGTCATCGGCTACGGCGGTGTCTTCGCGGCGATCACCTACACGCCCATGGTGACCCGGGTGGCCGGCTACCCCGAAGGCGCGGTGACCTGGCTCCTCGTCCTCTCCGGCGCCGGCATGTCCCTCGGCAACCCGCTCGGCGCCAAGTTCGCCGACCGGGCCCTGATACCGATGCTCCTCACCACCTTGGCGAGCGGACGACCTCGAAGTCCGTGACGCCCGCCCGCATGCGCGAGAACCTCGACGTCATCGACTTCACCCTCTCCGACGCGGAGAGGCGTCGAGAGCGGATCCGCGCCCGCAGAAGCCACCCTCCTCAACCTTCCCGGCTCAGCGGTCCTGACGTGATGCACCCGCTGTCTCACACCACCGGGCCGCGCGTTGTCCCGACACGAAAGGTCTCCCCCCCCCATGTCTCCCACTCCCACTGCCCTCCACCGGCTCGTGAACCCCGCGGGGCTGCCGACCCTGGGCGTTGAGCTTCCTCTCGACAATGACTGGGGCCACACGCGCCAGCGTGCCGACCGGGCTGCCGGCCGTCCCTTCGGCGTCCCCGACCTGACCCGCCACACCGAACTGGCCCGCCTCGCCGACACCCTGGGCTTCGCGAGCCTGTGGGTCCGGGACGTCCCCCTGTACGACCCCGAGCAGTTCGGCGACGCCGGCTCCGTCTTCGAGGCCTTCACACACCTGGGGCATCTCGCGGCCGTCACCGAACGGGCCGTGCTCGGCACCGGCGCCATCGTGCTGCCGCTGAGGCAGCCGCTGCTCGTCGCGAAAGCGGCAGCCACCGTCGACGTCCTCTCCGGCGGCCGGTTCGTGCTCGGACTGGCCAGCGGCGACCGGCCGGTGGAGTATCCCCTGTTCGGCGAGGACTTCGAGACTCGCGGTGCCACGTTCCGCAAGAGCGTGGAGATCCTGCGCGCGGCCTGGGCCACCCACCCCAGCGGGCAGGGCATCAGCATGCCCGACATCGGACTCAGCGCCGATCGCCACCTCGACGTGCTGCCCAAGCCGACGGGCCGGTCCATCCCCATCGCCATCGCCGGGCATGCCCAGCAGTCCGCGGAATGGATCTCGCGCAACGCCGACGCATCCCTCAACTACCCTCGTCCGCTGGGGGCCTTGCGGCTGAAGACCCGCGAATGGCAGCAGCTCACCGCCGGAGCCTTCAAGCCGTACCTCACCCCCATGCAACTGGACCTCACCGAGGACCCGGCCACCGCCGCGGCGGCGATCCGGCTCGGCCTGCGCACCGGGCGTGAGGCCCTGATCGACCACCTGGGGGAGATGGGCAGGCTCGGCGTCAGCCATGTCTCCTTCAACCTGCGCCCCAGCGACCGTCCCGTCGAGGAGGTTCTCCAGGAACTCGCCGAAACGGTACTGCCCCACTTCCCAAGCCCCGAGGCGGCGACCGCGACCGGCGCGGCCGCCGCGCGCTGAACCCACCGGGCCACTGCCCGCAGCGCCCTCGGCCCGCGTCCGTCCGGGGCGCCCCAGCGGGTCATGCGTTCCTGCCCGCTGCCCGTTGCCCGATCTCCCGCGACGGCACCCAGTGGGCCACCCGTCACATACCGATGCTGGCAGCCACGATGCAGACGCACGCCTCCGCGTTCGCCGGTCGGCGTATCGGATCTGCCTGCACATCGGACCCAAGACCGCCGCAGTACTGATCGGCCACCTCGCCCAGGCAGGCACCGGCATCGTCCTGACCAGGTCTCCCGGCACCACGCAGGCGAACGCCGCAGACACGCCGCGCGACTACGGCATCACGATCATCGGCCGGGGCTCCGACGACCTCGCCCGGCACCGCGAGAACATCGCGCGTGTCTTGGACGCACAGCCCGGCCTCTTCCTCGACAACTGCGCCGATCTCATGGAGGGCGTCCCCGCCCGCGGCGGCCTGCCCGGGTTGTACTGTCAGGCGGCGCGACGCCGGCGGTGGAGGGAGCCGGTCTCTGCGACCCGTCGATTGTCAGTGCCATGCCATTAGGTGCCATAAGGTATCTGACATGGCCTGTTCCCGGACACGACCGCACGAGCACCTCGGCGCCGTACCGACGTGATGCATCGGTTCGGCCTCGATCCGCGCCCGTAAAACCTCCCTTACCGCCCCCGGCCCGCCACCCGTCCCACCCACCCGAGAGAGCAGACTCCGCCGTGTTCCACGAGACCCCCATCTACAGTCGCCTCGTCGCCGAGCGCGGCGACATCCCTGCCCAGGTCAGCGGTGAAGCCCAGCGCATTCACCACGACCTCGCTCAGGTGCTGCGCATGCCCGCGTCCCAGAACACCCTCGGCCCGGGGCTGCCGCACGCCGCCGCGCATACTCCGGGACGCGGCTGGTCGACCACAGCGCCGTAACGCCCACGCGCAGCTCACCCGCCACCGGCGCGCCCGACCGGCACATCCGCTCCCCGGCGCCGGCTCGCACGGCACCGAAGTCGATGCCACCATGACTGGTAGGGGGAACAGGTCGTGTGTCATGGGTGGAACGCCATGAACTGCTTCGAATGTACGCGCGCCTATCAGGCGGGGACCACCAACATCGCCCCGTCTCCCGCCGTGGCCGCCTGCGCCCGCTGCGGGGCGGGGGTCTGCGGCCACCATGCGCACGTCACCGCTGACCCGCTCCCACTGGCTTCCGGCTCAGGTACAGCGTCTCCTCCCGCACGACGCATCACCTGCGATGTCTGCCACCCAGCCGAGAGCGCTGCCGCCGAGGGTTAGAGCAATGACGGGGCGGATGCCGCGCCGTCGCAGTTTTAACCCAAGGAGCCCCTCGCGCAGCCCATCAGCGCCAGGCTCTGGCCGTCTCGTCCGGTGCGACCATGTTCGGACGCGACAACTGCGTCCATGCTGACGTACGCGCCGTCGCACAGCGCGGCGATTCGCGCGGCCGATCATGACGATCCGGGGAGCGGCACCGTGTCCCTCGGCC
Source organism: Streptomyces sp. NPDC004658 (assembly GCF_040609555.1). NCBI lineage: Bacteria > Bacillati > Actinomycetota > Actinomycetes > Kitasatosporales > Streptomycetaceae > Streptomyces > Streptomyces sp. NPDC004658. Next base: position 6,660 of record NZ_JBEXKG010000133.1, on the reverse strand, counting down.
CGGCGGAGTTCCACGGCCAGATCGCTCGCGAGGATGTGGCCGCCACGCTCGCCGAACTGCTTCACGAGCCCCGGATCGGCCGGCAGATCCTCGAACTCAACACAGGGTCGACACCCATCGAAGACGCGGTCCGGGCGAACGTCCGCATCTGACCACGCGGTTGGCTCGTCCAGGCCGTGGCATCAGTCCGCAGGCCGCGGGCAGGCCTCTGCCACCGCCGACCAGCGGATATCCACGGCCAGGCGCAAGTGCGTGTCCGCCCCCGGACCGGGATGGGGGGTGGGTCGGGTTCATACGAGCTTGACAGTGGTGCCGCCGTTCTCGAGCGCGGTGGTCTCGTCGGCGGGCGCGGTGGTGTCGGTGACGAGCATGTCGACCAAGGTGGAGGGCCCGACGTAGGCCTGTGCGGTGCGGCCGAGTTTGCTGCCGTCGGCGGCGGCGATGATGCGACGTGCCGATGTGATGGCCGCCTTCTTCACCGCTGCTTCGTCGAGGTCGTAGGCGGTCATGCCGTCGCCGGCGGTCAGGCCGCAGCAGCCCAGGACGGCGGTGTCGAACCGCAGTGCCGACAGGGAGGCGAGGGTGAGGGGCCCGGTGAGGGCTCCTTCGCCGGCGCGAGGCCGGCCCCCGGGCACGAGGAGCACAGTCGGTTCGGGGGCGCCGCTGAGGACGTCGATCGCTTGCAGCGACAAGGGCATCACGGTGATCTGCCGTCCGCGCAGCAGGCGCGCCACTTCCAGACAGGTCGTGCCGCTGTCCAGCAGGACGGTCTCGCCGTCGGTGATGAGGGAGGCCACCTCCGCTGCGATCCGGCGCTTGGCGTCGACGGCCTCATGGGTGCGCAGCGCGAAGGGCGGTTCGTCCCCCCGCAGGAGGAGGGTGCGAGCCCCGCCGCGGAACCGTTCGAGGACGCCTTGCGCCGCCAAGTGGTCCAGATCGCGGCGGACGGTCATTTCCGAGGCACCCGTCAGGCCGGCCAGCTCGGCGACCGTGACCGTTCCTGCCTCCTGGACGGCCTGGGCGATCAGTCGATGACGTTCCACGGTGCTCATACCGTGATTCAACACCACACGCACCGAACATGAATACTGATCGCAGCAGGGCATTTCGAACAGCTTCCATGTTCGGTACGGTGTCCGCATGAAAAGAACGCTGCGCGTCTCTCGCGTCGTGACGTTTGTCTACTTCGTCCTCAATGGCATGTTGCTGGGCATGTGGGTGGTGCAGATCCCGGCCGTCGAGGAACGCGTGGGCATCAGTCACGCGGCCCTGGGCGGGTTCCTCGTCCTGCTGGGGGCAGGGGCCTTCGCCGGCATGCAGGTCGGCGGGCGTCTGTCCGACCGGCTCGGCACACGCACCGTCGTGCCGGCGGCCGGAGTGCTGTGCAGCCTGACCCTGGTGCTGCCCGGTCTCGCCCACGAGCCGTGGGCCCTCGGAGCGGCCCTGCTGGTCTTCGGCTTCGGAAACGGCACCCTCGACGTGAGCATGAACGCGCACGCGGTGCAGGTGGAGAAGGCGTACGAGCGGCCCGTCATGTCGGCCTTCCACGCAACGTTCTCCGTCGGCGGCGTCCTGGCCGCGCTCGCCGGCGCCGTGGCCATCGACATCGGGTGGAACGCGGCCACGACGCTGGGCGCCGCCGCAGGCGCCGGCGTCATCATCGCCCTGGCGTCGGCTCGTGGCCTGCTGCCCGCCGAGCCGCCCGCCCCCGTGTCCGACACGGAGGGCGAGTCGGAGACGAGGAACCGCTCCGTCCCTACCCGGATCTGGCTCCTGGCCGTTCTGGCTCTGCTGATCATGCTGTGTGAGGGAGCCGCCAACGACTGGAGCGTCCTGCACCTCAAGACCGTTGTGGGCGCGCCGGAGAGCACGGCCGCCTTCGCTTATGGGACGTACGCGGCGACGATGACCATCGGCAGGCTTCTGGCGGACCGGATATCCGCACGGTTCGGGCCGGTCGCCGTCCTGCGATACGGCTCGGCCCTGGCCGCCGCCGGCATCACGGTCGTGGCCTTCTCGCCCTGGGTCTGGGCGGCACTGACCGGCTGGGCGCTCTTCGGCTTCGGCCTGTCCGGCTGTATCCCCCAACTGTTCAGCGCCGCGGGACACGCCGACCCCGCGGCTGCGGGCACCAACGTCTCCCGGGTCGCCGGACTCGGCTACATCGGCATGCTCGCCGGCCCGGCTGTCATCGGTTGGTTGACCCATCTCACGGCGCTCAACCACACTTTCCTGCTCCTCACCCTCTTCTGCGCGACGGCTGCCGCAGCGGCCGGCGTCCTGCGCCGCTCGCCGGAACGGTCGCGCGTGGTCGAGGTGGCCTCCTGACCGCCTGCGCGGCGCGGCCTGACCACGCGCCGCGCAGGCTTCCCCACGCCCGGCACACCTCCACGGTCCCGGCGCCGCACGGGCGGCCGATCACTGAATCGGCCACCTCACCTGACGGTGTCCGCGGCGGTGGAGCTCACCTACGTTCGCCGCAACGAGGGGTGTACGCGGCACACCTGTGCGGCTCGCGGGCGTGCGGTTGCTGAGCAATCCGAGGTGGCTGCTGAGCTGCCCGTGCCAGGCTGCGCCAACTCGCCGACCGGGACGACGACGAGGAGGACGGGGCGCCACCTAACCGCACCACGGTGGACCTGGATGGAGGGACAGCGGTCGTCCGCATGCCACCGGCCGTTCAGTAGAACGCTTCTTCTGGTGGCCCGGGGCACATGCGGCCCCCCGTACGCCGAGCAGGGGCCGCCGCGTTCCCGCGTCTCCGCCAGGCGCTGCGCCGGGAGCTCCCTGATCACCGGGTCAGACGCGGGTGGCGCCGTGGCGGCCCGGGCGGTACAAAGCCGGCTGTAACGGCCGCCGTCCTTCGTCCACGTGCCGCCGCTCGTCATCTCGCACCCGGTCTCGTTGCATACGTCGCTCCGCCTGAGGGCCGCTGTGTCGTACGGCGAAACGGAACGATCCTGCCCGCGTCGTCGCTCCAGATCCGGGAGCACAGATAGCGTGAGGTCGCGCTGGCGGCACCCGTCCCGCTCAGGCGCACACTGAACCTCGTAGGCGCCACAGGCTGGCGCGCCCCCACAGGCTGCCGCGCCCGGTCCCGGTCCCGTCCCCCCCCGCCCGTGCGCCCACATGCTTCCGTATCACCGTTGCAGTGCTACTCGCGAAGCGACTCCTCCCTGGCCCCGTCACCACGCCGCCTGATCACAGGAACGGTCTCCGCGGCGCGTCGGATGGCCCGGCGCTGGGCTGCCGTCGTGTCCCCCCAGATGCCGTCGTCCTCACCATGATCGAGCGCCCAGGTGCGGCAGGCGATGATGACCGGACAACGCCGGCAGATCGCTCGGGCCAGAGCGGCTTCTGTCCCGGGAGCCGCGAGGTCGGAGAGGGGAAAGAAGATGTCGGGATCTTCTCCGACACACGATGCTTGATCGCGCCAGTCGGAAGCTGTCAGGTGTTCGCCGGACGAGCAGGTCATGACACACCTCTTCGTGGCCGCGCGCGGCCAGGTGGAGCGGCTGCGGCACAGCACTCTGGAGTGCCGCAGTCCCGGCAGAGGTTCGTGGCATTTTAAGCAAATTCATCGCATTAGTGGTAGGTCGGTGACGGCGCGCGCTCGGCTTCCTGGAAGGCGCTGATCGAGGTTCTCCTGAAATGCGCCCTCCCTCAGGGAGGGCACCTGCTCGGCGAGGCGCGGGTCAGCGCTGCCTTCCTGATTCCGCCGTGGAGAACCCTTCCGGTGCCGTGCCCTCGGGGACGCTCAGGTCCTGGGTTCCTATGACGGACAGCAGTTCCAGCTGCTCGGCTCCCCGGCTTCCGGGCGGCGCGGTGAACCACAGCAGGCGTTGGCGTCCGTCCTCGCTGAGGAGGTTGTAGCAGTCGAGTTCGATGACGCCGAGCGTGGGGTGCACGATCTTCTTGTGGTCCTTGCGGCGCACCGCGACGTCGTGGGTGTCCCAGAGGGCTGCGAACTCCGGGCTACGGCGGCGTAGCACGGCGATCATCCTCGTGACCTCCGCGTCCCGGCCGCGGCGGGCGGCCGCTGCCCGGAGGTCGGCCACGAACACCCGGGAGTGGTGCGGGTGCTCCTCGACCGAGTACCTCTCGCGGGTCTGTGGGTCGGTGAACCAGCGGTACACGAAGCTCGCCGCCGGTCCGCGGTGTGCCGGGGACTTGCCGAGCAGGTTCCGGGCCAGGTCGTTTTCCACCAGGGTTTCGTGCAGGTCGGTGATGACGCGCGCGGGGGTGTTGGACAGCCGGTCCAACAGTCCGAGGAGCGCGGGCTGCACGTGTGCCGACGGTCCGTGTGCCGACGGGGGGACCGGCCGCTCGGCCAGGTGAAACAGGTGGTCGCGCTCGTCGACGTTCAGGCGCAGGGCTCGGGCGAGGGCGGCCAGGGTCTGGGCCGAGGGCTGCACCCCGTTCTTTGCGCTGCCGCGTTCCAGCTCGGTGTAGTAGTCGGCCGACAGCCCTGCCAGCTGGGCGACTTCCTCGCGGCGCAGCCCGGGGACGCGCCGGCGCGGGCCTTGGGGGAGACCGACCTCGGCGGGGCGGATGCGGTCGCGGCGTGTCCTGAGGAAGGCGCCGAGTTCGGGAAGGTTCACCCCTTCATGGTCGCTCGCGTGCCAGGCCGTAGCCAGGGGGTGGCATCCCCTGGGTAAACGCAGCCCTGGCTAGGGGTGGGGGACCGGCCGATCGTGGAGGACGCAGCAGGGCGACGGCGAGACCGCGGCCCGACCCGCATTCACCACAGGAGTCAACAATGCCTATTCCCACGTCCCCCGACGGGATCGCTGCCCCGGCCCAGCCCTCCGTCTCATCCCGGGTCGCGATCGTCACAGGCGGCTCGCGCGGCATCGGCCGCCAGACCGTCGGCCGGCTGGCCGCCGACGGGTACGCCGTCGTGGTCGGCTATGCCGGCAACCAGGACGAGGCCGAAGCAGCCGTGAAGGAGGCCGTCACCGCTGGTGTCCGGGCGATCGCAGTGCGCGCCGACGTCGCCGACGAGCACGCCGTCGCGGCTCTGTTCGACGCGGCCGAGGCGGAGTTCGGCGGTGTCGACGTCGTCGTGCACGCGGCCGGGCGGGCACACATGGCGCCGATCGCCGAGCTGGACCTGGCCGTCCTGGACGACCTGCACCGCACCAACGTTCGCGGCACGTTCGTCGTCGTCCAGCAGGCCGCCCGTCGGGTGCGCCGCGGCGGTGCGATCGTGACGTTCTCCACGTCCGTGGTGGGGTTGGCCTTCCCGAACTACGGCGCGTACTCCGCCAGCAAGGGTGCGGTCGAGGCGCTGACGCTGATCCTGGCCCGGGAGTTGCGGGGCCGGGACGTCACCGCCAACGCCGTCGCGCCCGGCCCCACGGCCACCGATCTGTTCCTGGACGGCAAGGACGAGGAGACCATTGCCCGCCTGGCCGCCCAGCCCCCGCTGGAGCGCCTCGGTACCCCGGCCGACATCGCCGAGGTCGTCGCGTTCCTGGCCTCCCCGGCCGGCCACTGGATCAACGGACAGGTCGTCCGCGCCAACGGCGGAATCATCTGAACCGTCCCCAGCCACCCCACCGATCAACGAGAGACCCTGTCATGAGGAACGACGACGCCGGAAAGGCCACCCTGGTCACCGGGGCCTCCAGCGGCATCGGGGCGCTGTCCGTGCGTGCTCTGGCCCTCGCCGGTCACACCGTCTGCCAGGACTCCGCCGACGCCGCAGTCGACCGGATCTTCGCCGAGCGCGGCCGGCTGGACGTGGTCGTGCACAACGCCGGACACATGGTCCTGGGCGCCGCCGAGGCGTTCACCGCCAAGCAACTCGCGGACCTGACGACGTGAACGTTCTGGGTACCCAACGCGTCAACCGCGCCGCCCTGCCGAAGTTGCGTGAGCAGGGCTCGGGGCTGCTGGTGTGGATCGGCAGCTCCAGCACCCGCGGCGGCTGTGCCCCCCGTTCCTGGCCCCGTACTTCGCAGCCAAGGCCGCGATGGACGCGCCGGCCGTCAGCAACGCCGCCGAGGTGCTCCCGTTCGGCATCGACACCGCGATCGTGGCCCGGTGCGTTCACCACCGACACCAACCTGTGATGGACGATCTCGGCAAGCGTCTGACCGCGCTCATCCCTCCGGACGCCGAGGTGACCGAGGTCGCTGAAGCCGTCGTGCGCTTGGTCGCGATGCCGCACGGCACTCGGCCGCTGCGCACCCACGCAGATCCCACCGAGACGGCAGCGAAGTCGTCTCCGCGGTCGCCGACCGCGTCCGCGCCGGCTTCTTCCGCCGCATCGGACCGGACAGCCTGCTCACCGCAGGCAGCTCCTTGTAACACCCCACTGAGAGAAGGAACAACCAGCCATGCCTTTCGCGAACTTCAAGGTCCCCGAGAAGACCCTCACCCCGAAGCAGAAGGAGGAGATCGTCACCCGCACCACCGAGCTGTACGTCGAGATCTACGGCGAGCGCGCCCGCAACAACACCATGGTGCTGGTCGAAGAAGTCGCCGACGGCGGCTGGGGCATCTCCGGCAACGTGCTGACGCTCGCCATGCTCGGTGAGGCGACACCGACCGACACCAGCGACGCCTGACAGTGAGGATGTACGTGAGCGTTCCCCGGCGGGGTCTGACCCAACGCCTGACTGACTCAGGGTCCTCAACGGGATCTGTCGGCTC
>NZ_JBEXKG010000132.1:0-21480 GCF_040609555.1 Streptomyces sp. NPDC004658 | reverse complement strand
GACGAGCGGCTGCGCGCGGAGGTGCAGAAGGCGGTCGACCACGCCAACGAGGCGTCACCCGCCTCGCCCGCGTCGGACACGTCACTGTCCAGGAAGGCGTCCGTGGAGGCACGCCGGGCCCGCCGGCGGCCACCACCGGCACCCTGCCCGGCCGCACCGGCGTCGTCCGCACCACCCTCGCCGTCGTCCGGCACCCGCACCGCGACCTGCGCCCCGGCCGCCCCTGCCGCGACCGCGCCCGCGCCGCCGCCGAGCGGCACCTCGAGCACGTACGCGCTGCCGCTCATGCCCGGCACCTCGTGCGTCTGGAGCACACCGCCGTGGGCCCGCACGATCCCGCGCACGATCGGCTCGTGCACCGGGTCTCCGCCGGCGTAGGGCCCGCGCACCTCGATCCGCGCGACCTCGCCGCGCTGCGCGGCGGCCACGACGACGGTGTTGTCCAGGTAACCGCCCGCCGAGACGGGCGTGTTGCCGGTGGCGTCGACCCCGGCGACGTCCGCCACCAGATGCGCGAGCGCGGTGGCGAGCCGCTGCGGGTCGACCTCGGCCTCGATGGGCGGCGCGTGGACGGCGAACTGCACGCGCCCCGGCCCGATCAGCTCGACGGCCCCGTCCACCCCGGCGGCGACGACGGCGTCCAGCATCACCTTCGTACGGGTGATGTCCTCGCTGCCCGCGTCCAGCCGCTGATAGCCGAGGACGTTGTCGATCAGGGTCGTGATCCGCGAGTACCCGGCGGAGAGGTGGTGCAGCACCTGGTTGGCCTCGGGCCACAGCTGGCCGGCGTCGTCGGCGGCGAGCGCGGACAGCTCGCGGCGCAGCTCGTCCAGCGGCCCGCGCAGGGACTGCCCGAGCAGCGTGACCAGCTGTTCGTGCCGCCCGGCGAGGGCCTCGTACCGGTCCTTCTCCCGCTCCGCGAGCGCCGCGTACCGCTCCTCGCCCGCCGCCAGCTCCTCCGCGTGCTTCTCGCGCAGCTCCTCGACCTCGGTGACGTGCTGCTGGCGCAGCGCGGTCAGGTCGGAGGCGTGTTCTTCGGAGAGCCGTTCCAGCTCCTCGGCGTGCGCCTTCTCCAGCGCGGCCTTCTCCTCGACCAGAGCGTCGAACGGCCGCCGGTCGGTGAAGGTCATCACGGCGCCGACGAGCTGGTCGCCGTCGCGCACCGGCGCGGTGGTCAGGTCGACCGGCACCTTCTGGTCGCCCTTGGACCACAGCACCTGCCCGCGCACCCGGTGCTTGCGCCCGGAGCGCAGGGTGTCGGCGAGCGGCGACTCGTCGTACGGGAAGGGCGAGCCGTCGGCACGGGAGTGCAGCACCAGCGTGTGCAGCTCCTTGCCGCCCAGCTCACCGGCCCGGTACCCCAGTATCTGGGCGGCGGCCGGATTGACGAGCACGATCCGCCCGTCGGTGTCGGTGCCCACGACACCTTCCGCCGCCGCCCGCAGGATCATCTCGGTCTGCCGCTGCGACCGGGCCAGCTCGGCCTCGGTGTCCACGGTCCCGGACAGGTCCCGGACCACGAGCATCAGCAGCTCGTCGCCGGTGTAGCCGTAACCGTCGTACGCCTGCTGCCCGTTCTCCAGGTTCGCGCTGGTGACCTCGACCGGGAACTCGGTCCCGTCGGTCCGCCGCGCGACCATCCGGGTGGGCTTGGTGCGTCCCGTGGGATCCATGTGGTCGGGCCGCCGCATGGAGCCCGGGATGAGCCGGGAGTCGAACTCGGGCAGCAGATCGAGCAGCCCGCGCCCCACGAGAGCCGTACCGGGCGTCTCGAAGGCCTCCAGCGCGATGGTGTTGGCGTTGACGACCGTTCCGTTGGCGTTGACCAGGACCAACGCGTCCGGCAGAGCGTCGAGTATGGCTGCGAGGCGAGCAGCGCCTCGGGATGGCCTGCTGCTCACGAGACGCCTTCCTCCCTGTTACCGCACCTTGCCGACCGCTCGGGCCATCTTGCCAACCGGCCCGCGACGTGTCACGCGAGGGAGTCTAAGGGCACGGATCGCGCTCGCGGCGCCGGATGAGAGGGAGGTCCCACGAGGAAGTGACGGCGAACAGGTGACCGTATGCGCCCGCTCCCCGAGTCCTCCCCGGGACCTTTACGGAACCAATGCGTCCGCCCACCGCGCGCTACGCCGGCCCGCCCATGCGCGGCAGCAGGGGCACCATCCGGTCCCACCGCCCGATCTCGCACCCGTCGCCGCGGCCGTACGAGGCGTCGACCGGGCGCCCGGCCCACGTCCCCGTGACGTGCGCGGTGGCCGGGCCGCCGTAGAGCATGGTGCAGGTGGCGCCGGAAGGGACCGGCGCGAACGGATCCCGCCCCCACCGCGTGTGCGTGTCGAGCACCCGGCAGGCCCCGGCGACGTCCGGATGCCGGCCCCCGCCGGGATGGCAGCGCACCTCGTACGTCCCGTCCCGCCCCGCCCCGGCGTGCCGCACCACGACGGTGAGGTGATCACCCTGGTCCTCCGGCCGGACGGGCGGCGGCGCGGCGCCGGCGGCGGGTACGGCGGTGAGGGGGACGAGGGAGGCGACGGCGCAGAGCGACCCGAGCAGAAGGCGCCGCCCGGCGCCCGGCAGCACAGAATCCATACCCCTACCAACGCGCTCACGCCCCGGACGTTGCGCCCCGCGCGCCCCGCCGGGGGAAGCCCTTTGCCCTGCGGCCCAGGTGCCTAGTACCGTGGGGGGCGATTGGTGACGCGGTGCTCGACTGTGTCATCATCTGCACGCACCACTCGCGCGCTCGCGTGAGCGGTTGTGCTGGAGGCGTCGCCTAGTCCGGTCTATGGCGCCGCACTGCTAATGCGGTTTGGGCCTTAAAGCCCATCGAGGGTTCAAATCCCTCCGCCTCCGCCTCGATCCCGAAGCCCCGGTCCCCAGGACCGGGGCTTCGGCCGTTCACCGGCCACCGTCGCCTGACGCCCCCACCGACGTTTCCACAGGTCACAAGGGGTGTGCGGATCGGATTTCACATGACGGCGGCAGTCATGTAATGTTCTTCCTGTCGCCGCGAGCGGGCCGAAAGGACCGGGAGCGGGGGCGAAACAAAAGAACAAGCACTCGTAGCTTAACGGATAGAGCATCTGACTACGGATCAGAAGGTTGCAGGTTCGAATCCTGCCGAGTGCGCACAGAACAAGAGGCCCCGGAGAGATCCGGGGCCTCTGGCGTTTGTTTGTGTCACGGAGCTGGGCCGAGTACCTCGTCGGCGCTGCGCGGCTCGGTGCGGGGCTGCTGGTTGAGTTTGTGGCGGGTGATGGAGGAGTGTCGGTAGACCTCTTTGCGGGCTCGCATGATGTTGCCCAGCGGGGCGTGCTCGGCGGTGACCCTCCAGGGCGTGAAGGACAGTGAGTCCATCGTCGCCAGGTTCTCCGGGCCGGAGATGTCCTGCTGCGGGAGCCGTAGCCTGGCCACGGTGACGGACGGCGACAGCTTCTCGGGCCACTCCACGGTGGTGTCCTCCACCGGCATCCGTCGCAGGTCGGTGCAGAGCTGGACCTGGATGTCGAAGGCATAGGGCCGTTCCTGCAATTCTGCCTGGAGGGCCGGTCGGAAGACCTCCTGTGCGGAGGACGGGTCGACGGTGCGCCGCACCACGGCGGCGGCGCAGTCCGGGTCGGGGGTGATGCGTACCTTGGCGATGTAGTCGCCGTGTCTGACCGCGCCCATGGTCCAGTAGCTCGACAGGAGCAGGTTGGCCGGTGGGGTCTTCGCCAGGCGGAGGTAGGCCAGGAACTCGTCCCATGCCCAGTTGTCCTGGTCCAGCGTCCCCTTGCCGGTCACGAACTCGGTGAAGAAGCGATGGGCGCCGGGTCGGCCCTGGGAGAAGTAGGCCGGCGCGTTCAGGAACAGTTCCTGGATGAAGAGGTAGTGCTCGACCGTGTTGCAGAAGAAGATCGGCCCGTTGATGTTGGCGTAGTCGAAAGTGCCCGTGTCCGGTTCGTCCTCCAGCAGGGTGGGGCCGGGGATATCGAACATCTTGAGTGCCAGCCCGGTGGCGGCGCCCAGTCGCGCGTCGGCTCCGGCGTGCGGCGAGCCGTTGGAGAAGCGGATGAGCGCATCGTGGGTTCCCGGCGTCGAGTAGATGCCCTGGGCGTATTCCGGGGGCAGCCCGTCCAGGATCTCGACTTCACCGCGGACCAGTCCGTATCCCTTGGCGTGGGCGTCGCGCAGGGCCTGTCCGGTGCCACCGGCCTCGACGGACTCGGCGATGTAGTTCTCGGTCTTCTCGATCACCGTCCGCACGTGCTGGTCGAAGTCCGGGTCCTGTGCCTCGACGTCAGGCGTGTAGGGGACGAACTGTGCTGCCATGACTCCGGCCTCTCCTTTGAGAGCTCGGACCTCGGGGTGGATCTTCCTCAGTCCCTCAGTCCCTCAGTCCTTCAGTTCGGCGAGCCAGCGCAGGGCACGCAGACCCGGCACGAAGCAGTACTCGCCACCGCGGGTGACCACGAAGCTGGGCAGGTTCCGCAGGCGGCGCCGGACCGGCTTGCCGGGAATGGTGACGGTGCCGGTTCCGTCGTGATGGCCGGCCACCGGGTCCTGTTCACCGGGGTAGCCGATGAAGTTGCCGTCGTTGACCCACTCGGACTTGATGAATTCGAACTGGCGTTCGAGGTGGGCTCCGATGAAGACTCCCACCAGTCCCCGGTCGGCACCGTCGTCGTCCAGCACGCCCTCGGGCAGCGGCGGACCGTAGGTGGTGCCGCGGCGAATGATCCGGTGCATCCGTGCGTCGCCGATGATGGTGGCGTCGCGGGGGTTGTTCCGGCGGATGTGCGCGCCGGCGGGACAACGCAAGCCGCGGTCGTCGTTCTCCCGGTACAGGAAGTTGTTGACGCGCTGCGGGTCCGCGGCCAGTTCGGGGTCGTCGTGTTCCGGCGTCAGCGTCAGCGGCGCGCCACTCGGCCAGCGGCCGACCATCTTCGCCGCCAGGAGCGCTTCCTCCTCGGCGCTGGAGCTGTTGGCGCGCAGGTACCGGCGCCAGGCCGCGACGTTGGTGTGAATCTTGCGAACGGCCACGTAGGTTCCGTTGCGTCCCAGCACGTCGGGGGTGGGCATGGGCGGCAGATTGCCGGTCTCGTCGGGGTAGCCGAGGATGAACTCTCCGGCCTTGATGGGGACTTCCTGCGGATTGGAGCCGGGCAGTCCGACTCCTTCGATGTTCGGATGGCTGATGCCGTCCCGGAAGCCGAAAGTGGTGCGTCCGGTGGGGAGCTGGTGGACGTCCTGTTCCCAGATCACCTGGACACCGGGGGTTTCCTGGTAGGCGACCTGGGCCCGTTCCAGGTCCTGGTCCAGTCGTGCCGCGTCTGAGGCGAGGGCGCTCAGCGCGATGTGGACGTCACCCGTCCCGAAGGGTTTCTCCCAGTGGGCCGGGGCGTTCTCGCCCACATCACCGATCAATTCCGCACGAGCGGCCATGCCTTCACGGAACGCCCGCGGAAAGCTGTCCAGCGACTCCTGGGGCACCCCCAGGGCCTTCAGCCCCTGATGGGTGAACGCGACCGCCACCCAGGCGTCCCGGCTCCGGTCCACGCTCGGCAGGCCACCGGAGGTCAGCGGGAGCAGCCGCCGCAGCAGGGCACGCCCGGCGTGGCGGTCGTCAACGCGCAGGAAGACGAACTTTCCCTCGTAGGGGACGGGCCGCGGGCGCAGTGCCCCGCTCTGGACGTCCTCGACCTCGACGCGTACACCGGCCGCGCTGCCGCTGTCTGCCGTGCTCATGATCCTTCGGGCCTCCGCATCGGTTCCTGTCCGACAGCCCCACAGGACGGTTCGCGCCCGCCGACGCGCTTCACCGAAAGCTCTGCCGGGCACCTGTGCCTGGGGGCCGGGGCCTCTCGTTCGGATCACGCCGGGCTCGCGGGGGTCTGATCCAAACGAAAGACCCTAGGCCGAGGCTTCTTCCAACAGCTTCTGGAAGGCAGGGGTGTTGACCAGGTCCGCGTTGGCCGGGTTCTCCAGCGCCGCGCGGAACTCAGGGGTGTCCAGCACCTCTTCGAACGCCTCCTCCACGCGGTGGTCCTTGTAGACCTGCTGCACGGTCAGATCGGGATAGGCGCTGACGAAGACACTCGCGGGCGCCTGGTGAGCGACGAACCAGTCCTTCACCCCGGGGTCCTTGACGCCGGGGAATCCCACGCTGTGCGAGAAGACCTTGTCGAAGCGCTCCCCGACCACCGTCTTGGCGAAGTCGTCGATGTAGGCGTCCCACGAGCCGTCGAAGACGCTGGCGAACATGAACCGGGTGTCGTTGTCGAAGATCACGTGCCGTGCGTCGTGGAGGGTGCCGATCTGGCGCAACGCCGCATGGACCCTCTCGGCCTCCGCCGCGTCGGCCATGGCTGCGAGATCCTTACGCAACGCGTCCGCATGGCCGGGCTTGATCTCGGTGAACACGGTGAACTCGCTGCAGACCCCGTCCGACCTGCCAGGACGCTCAGGGTGAGCCGACTGGTTCGCTCGTGCCGTTGCAGTCATCGTGAAACTCACCTGCCACGGATCGGTGTGAAGGTCGCCAAGCGCTCGAACCCGGGGCACCATCGCCCTCACGCGTCCATGTTCACCACGGATGCGCAGCCCCGCATCTTGGCCGCCGAGGAACGCAGCCCGAGCCGAAGCTGCCGAGGACAGACCGAGCCGGGCGCGGGAAGATGGGACCGGGTCGTGCGTGCTGAGCACGGGACCGTCACCCTCCCGGTCCGCCGTTTCCACGCGGCCGTGAAGCCGCGGCGCAACCCTTCGCACAAAACCCCCTCGCGCCCGGCAGGCGGCCAGGGCACTCGCCTTCCCCGCCAGACCATTGCCCAACGGGATCGCCACCCTGACCTCAGCTGGAGGCAGCCATGGGCGCAGTTCTCGGTGACGTGCTGGGTTTCGCGGCCGGCGTCGCGGTCAGCCCGCTTCCGGTCATCGCCGTCATCCTCGTCCTCGCCACACCCCGAGGACGTCTCAACGGAATCCTCTTCACCGTCGGCTGGATCCTCGGACTCTCGGTGCTGGGGGCCGTGATGCTGGCGATCGCCTCCCCGGCGGGTGCCTCCGCACACAAGCACCCGGCCACCTGGGTGGGGGCTTTGAAGCTCGCCCTCGGTCTGCTCCTTCTCTTCTTCGGTGCCCGGCAGTGGCGGCGGCGCCCGAAGGACCCCTCGCAGGCGAAGCTGCCGAAGTGGATGGGCGCGATCGACCGTCTCACGCCGGTCAAGGTCTTCGGCCTCGGGACGGCGCTGGCCGCGCTCAACGCCAAGAACGCCCCGCTGACCATCGCCGCGGGGGCCGCCATCGGTTCGGCCGGACTGCCCGTCGGGCAGCAGATCGCATCGCTGGCCATCTTCGTCGTGATCGCCACGCTCGGCCTACTGGTCCCGCTCGGCGTTTTCCTCCTCGGAGGAGAACGGGCCAGGACCACGCTCGGGAACTGGAAGGACTGGGCAGCTCAGCACAATGTCGCCGTGATGGCGGTCCTGTTCTTCGTCCTCGGACTGAAACTGCTCGGAGACGGCATCACCGTCATCACCTCCTGACAGGCCACACCTGGCGCTTGGCATCCCTGTCGGCCAAGGCCGGGGCTCGGACGGTGCTGTGGTGCGGAGCCGACGGCAAGGCCAACGGCAACCGACGGCACACCGAGGCACAGGCGCAAGCCGCGGGAGCGGGCAGGAGGGGTCCTCCCTCCATCCGCTTGCCCGGGGACGCGGTGACATGTAGACAGGCGGCATGTCGCAAGGAGCACGTAAGTGGACCGCCTTCGCCGGGACCGCGTTGGCGCTGGGGCTCGCGTGTGTGGCCGGCCGGTGGTGGGTGGGCGAGTCCTGGACCACCGTGATCACCCTCTGCTGCCTTGAGGTGCTGTTCGTCGTGGCCGCCGTCGCAGGAACGCGGCGGGTGCGACGGGGCAGGTAACTCCCCTTTCGCGCGGCTGCCTTCGACGTGTCGGTGCCGGTATTGCCGGTACCGGGTCCGTCACTCGTCGACGGTGCGTGACCGTCGAGCCATGGTGGCCCAGAAGCGGATCAGCTCTTTGCTGCGCATGTCCTGCCACGGGGCGGTCCGCCGCCGGGCGTCGCCCGCAGGAGCGCTTGCTGCTGCCGGCAGAACGGCTCGGGAAGCTCGGCTCGCGGCTGCTGGCCTTTGGCAGGGTAAGGGCACAGCTGTGGCGGCGACGCCGGTTGGCGGCACTCTTGAATCCCTGTGCCAGAGCGATTTCGAGGATCAGTGGAAGCTCGGCTCGATCGCTTCCGCGCGACAGGACGATCTTCTCGCGTTTGGGGCTCCACCGCCTGATGTTCGGGACATGGCGTTCGGCAACGATGCGCATGTGGAGCAGGTAGGCCCTCCGCATCATCGCCTGAGCTGTCCTGGCCCCATGGCGGCGCACGAAAAGGGGGAGCCGTGGCCTTCGCTGCCAGTTCTTTCCCTGTGGCTTTCTTATGAGTCGAGGCATGTCCGGCCCTCGCTGCTGAAACAGAAATGAGGCCTCACCCGGCAGATATTCATGCACCCGTTCGGGCGTCAGCGCACCGTCAACGCGTGGGTGCCGGTCGCCGCAGCCGGCATACCGGCCGGCCGGCCCCTCGGGTCAGCACTCCTCGGTGGGGTCGTTGCGGTTCAGCTTCTCCAGGTATTCGTGGGCCAGGGCCGTGGCGCGGGTGAACCAGTCGGTGATGATCGCCAGTTCCTCCGGGGAGTAGTCGGAGAAGAGGGCCGTCAGGCGCTGGTAGTGGCCCGCGTACACCGCCTCGACGCGGGCGACGGCGTCCGGTACGGCGGCCACGCGGACCCGGCGGCGGTCCGTGGGGTCGGGGCGGCGGGTGACGTAGCCGGCGCGTTCGAGGCGGTTGAGGATGCCGGTCACCGCGCCCGTGGTGACGTGGGCGCGGGCCGCGAGGTCGCCCGCCGTCAGCAGTTCGGCGCCGGCCTCCAGGACGAAGCCGAAACAGGTCAGGTCGGTGACGGTGAGTCCCAGCCGCCGGGCCAGCTCCTGCTGTCCGATGAGGTGGGCGGCGATGAGGTGGTCCATCGCCGACAGCGCCTGGGCCGGAGTGGCGGGCGGGCGCGGCGTGCCGTGCATCTTTCGCAATCCCTTAGTTCGTGAGATATTCGGTGTGTAAACTTCTTAGTCCGTGAGGGAACTGGGTCGTCCCCTGGAGGCGGTTCCATGAGTCTGTACGACGAGGGTCACACGATCGCCGGCTGGACCGGCGTCGCCATCGCGACCGCGGGAGGCACCGTGGTGGGGCTGGGGGTGTGTACGGCCTCCCTCCCCGTGGCCGGTGCCGGGCTGGCCGTGGTGGCGGTGAGCGTCCTGGTGACCTGGGCCCTGCATCTGTCCGGCTGGGGCAAGCCGCCCGGGGTGCGGCCGCGCGGGCAGTGGGGGATGCGGGTCCGGGACGTGCAGGCGCGCGAAGGGCACCCGGGGTGCGTCGGGTGCCGGCTGGCGGGGCGGGGGCGGAAGCGGCCGGCCGACGCACCTGCCTCGGTGTCGGCCCCGGCGCCGGGTGCGATTCCTGCCGAATCGATCCCTCTGTCCCCTATCGAGTGAACGGACTTTCTTCGAACGGCAGTTGCTGATCGCCGACCCTGGCTTCCGGGGTGGAGGTGATGCTCGGTGAACGAGCAGAACGACACCCCGTCGGAGCAGCCGACGGGAGAGAGGCGGGACGCGATCGACATCGACGACTTCGTGTTCGCGGCCACGGGGGCGCGGGTGCGGAGGCTGACGCTGCCGGACGGGGAGCACTGGTTCCCGGCGGTGGATCTGGCGAGCAACCTGGGGTACGCAAACACGCGGCAAGCCTTGTTGTGGCATGTTGCACCGCACTGTCAGAAGTCGCTCGAGGATCTTGCGCGAAGTGTCTATGGAGCAGACGCCTTGCGCAAAATCGCAGGTCACGGCCTCAAAAAGTCGATGCGCATGGTGAATCTCCGTGGGCTCGTCCAGCTCGTCAACGGCTGCACCAAGCCCGAGTGCGGCCCCTTCAAAGGGATGGGTTTGCGAGGTCATCGAGACCGTCCAGCGCGACGGCTCCTACTTCCTCGACCCCGCCCCCGTACAGCCCGCCCCCGACGGCATCACCGCCTACCTCATGCCCCAGCAGGTCGCCGATGCCATCGTGCGGCTGGAGGAGCGGAACATCCGGGCGGACGAGGCGCTGGCGGTCGCGCAGATCGAGCGGATCGAGGAGATGCGCCGGACCAACGAGCACCTGGGGCGGACCAACGAGCACCTGCGGCGGATCGCCGACACCCTGGACCGCGTCGCGGACCGGCTGCGGCCGCCCGCCCCCGCCCGCCCGGCGGTGACCCCTCAGCAGCTCCTCGCGACCTGGCGGGCGAAGAACCTCGTCGTCACCGAGGACGTGCACGCCGTGGCCGCCTGTCTCGCCCCGGCACTGGTACGCGGGCCGGTGCACTGCCGGCTGGAGGAGGTCGCGGACCGGACGGGGCTCACGCTCGACCGGGTCCACGACTGTGTGCGCATGCTGATCAAGCGGGGTTGCGTGCGGCAGGCGGGCGTGGGGGCCGGGGGGACGCCGGTGTACGTGCTGCCGTAGCCGAGCACCGGAAGAAGGAGGCCCGAAGTCGCAAAACGGAGTTGCGGCTTCGGGCCTTCGACCACCGTACCCCCACTCCTCGCCCGCAGCCGCTGTCAGAGCCACGCCTTACCCTCACGAGTGATGGCACAGGTCTGGAAGTGCACGGGACTGCGGTGGGCGGCGGGCGGTCCGGTGCTGGAGTGGGACGGCGGGCGGCGCAGTGCGCTGCCCCGGGGGAAGCGGGTCGCCTTCGCGGTGCCGGAGGGGGGAGGGCGTACGTGTGTGGGGGCGCGGGGGCATGCCTGTCCGGTGCGGGCCGCCGTGCCGGGGCGGAGTACGGGGGCCCGGTGCGAGGAGTGCGCGCGGCTGGACCGGGCGCACTCCGTGGCCGCCGACACGCTCGCGGACGATCCGCGGCCGTACCGCGTGTATCTGGCGTGGTTCGGGCCGGGCATGGTGAAGGTCGGCATCACCGCGGTCGAGCGGGGGCCGGCGCGGCTGCTGGAGCAGGGCGCGGTCTGCTTCAGCCGGCTAGGCACCGGTCCGCTGATGGCCGCCCGGCGCGCCGAGGAGCTGTTGCGGGCCGCGTTGCGGGTGCCGGACCGGATTCCGTACGCCGAGAAGCGGGCGGTGCGCTCGGTGCTGCCGGGGACGGAGGCGGAGCGGGCCGCCGAGGTGCGCGAGCTGCACGCGCGGGCCGTCGCGCTCGCCGGGTGGCCGGAGTCCCTGCGGCCCGAGCCCTGCGAAGTGGTCGACCACGTCGGCGTTTTCGGGCTCGGTGGGGGGCCGGAGGCGGTCGGGGAGGTGGTCGCACTCGTTCCCGGCGGGGGCGTGAGCGGTGAACTGGTCGCGGTCGCCGGGCCCGATCTCCATCTGGCGGTCGGCGGTCGCGGGGCCGTCGTGCTGGACACGCGGCTGATGACCGGCTGGGAGCTGGTGCCGCCGGGATCGGCTGCGGCCGGATGCACGTTCCCTGTGCGGGAGTTCAGGAGGGAACCGGACGGGTTGTTCTGACCCAGGTGTTCCCTGAGAGGCGCCTGTGTGTTTCTCAGGGAAATCACAGATTCGTGAAAGCGTGTTCTCAGAGGGCCCCGACAAGGTGTCCAGCATGACCACGACCTCGCCCCAGGGGCGCACCGAACTGCTGAGGCCGGACGGGAGCCCCGTCCGCGTGCTGGTGGTGGACGACGAGATGTCGATCACCGAACTGCTGAGCATGGCTCTTCGTTACGAGGGCTGGCAGATCAGGAGTGCGGGGGACGGGCAGGGGGCCGTCCAGACGGCCCGTGAGTTCCGGCCCGACGCCGTCGTGCTCGACATGATGCTGCCGGACATGGACGGTCTGACCGTTCTCGGCCGGCTGCGGCGAGAGCTGCCCGATGTGCCCGTCCTGTTCCTGACCGCCAAGGACGCGGTGGAGGACCGTATCGCCGGTCTCACCGCCGGTGGGGACGACTACGTCACCAAGCCGTTCAGTCTCGAAGAGGTCGTCGCGCGGCTGCGCGGGCTGATCCGCCGGTCGGGGGCCGCCGACCGGCGGTCCGACTCGGTGCTCGTCGTGGGCGACCTGACCCTGGACGAGGACAGCCACGAGGTGTCGCGGGGCGGCGAGAACATCCATCTGACCGCCACCGAGTTCGAGCTGCTGCGCTTCCTCATGCGCAACCCCCGGCGGGTGCTGAGCAAGGCGCAGATCCTGGACCGCGTGTGGTCGTACGACTTCGGCGGGCAGGCCAACGTGGTCGAGCTGTACATCTCCTACCTGCGGCGGAAGATCGACGCCGGGCGGGAGCCGATGATCCACACCCGGCGCGGAGCCGGTTATCTGATCAAGCCCGCCGCGTCATGAGCGGGCGGCGACGACCGGGTCCGCAGCGGCGGCGGAAGCGACGAGCCGGACAGCCGCGCACGCTGCGGACACGGCTCGTCGTCGCGTCCGTGACCCTGATCGCCGTGGTGTGCGCCGTGATCGGCACGGTCACCACGCTGGCGTTGCGCTCCCACCTGTACGAACAGCTGGACGGGCAGGTGACGGATGCCGGCAAGCGCCTGTCCGGGCCCATGAAGCCCGGCGGCATGAACGACTCCGGGCTGACGGACCGGCTCACCGGCTTCGTCAAGGGGCCGACGCAGCCGAAGACCATCGCCGCCGAGGTGGGGCCCGGCGGCACGGTCACCCGGGCGGTCATCGCCAGGCGCCCCGACACCGACAACGGCCCATTCCAGCGCAACGACGCCGTCGCCCTCAGCGACGAGCAGAAGGCCGCTCTGAACAAGGTGCCCACCCGGGGCACGCACACCGTCGCCATCCCGGGCCTCGGCGAGTACCTCGCGCGGTACGTCACCGGAGCCGAGGGCACCTACTACGTCGCCCTGCCCACCGAGACGGTCGGCAACACGATCAACACCCTGATCCTCGTCGAGATCAGCGTCACCGCGGCCGGTCTCGCCGCCGCCGCCATCGCGGGGTACGTGCTCGTCGGCGTCGCCACCCGTCCCCTGCGCAAGGTCGCCGCCACCGCCACCCGGGTGTCCGAACTCCCCCTGCACACCGGCGAGGTGAAGCTCAGCGAGCGGGTCCCGGAATCGGAGTGCGATCCGCACACCGAGGTCGGGCAGGTCGGTGCGGCGCTCAACCGCATGCTGGACCACGTCCACGGCGCCCTGCACGCCCGGCAGCAGAGCGAGACGCGGGTACGGCAGTTCGTCGCCGACGCCAGCCACGAGCTGCGGACGCCGCTCGCCTCCATCCGGGGGTACGCCGAGCTGACCCGGCGGGGGCGGGAGCAGGTCGGGCCGGACACGCGGCACGCGCTGGGGCGGATCGAGTCGGAGGCGGGGCGGATGACCCTGCTGGTGGAGGATCTGCTGCTGCTCGCCCGGCTGGACGCCGGCCGCCCGTTGCAGTTCGAGCAGACCGATCTCGTGCCCCTCGTGGTGGACACCGTCAGCGACGCCCGGGCGGCCGGCATGGACCACGTCTGGCGGCTCGACCTGCCCGACGAGCCGGCGCCGGTGTCGGCGGACGCGGCCCGGTTGCAGCAGGTGCTGGTCAACCTGCTGGGCAACGCCCGCAACCACACGCCGCCCGGTACGACGGTCACCGCGCGCGTGCAGCGGCGCGGACCGTGGATGTGCGTGGACGTCGAGGACAACGGGCCGGGGATCCCGCCGGAGCTGCTGCCGCACGTCTTCGAGCGGTTCGCGCGCGGGGACTCCGCGCGTTCGCGCGCCACCGGGTCCACGGGGCTCGGGCTGGCGATCGTGCAGGCGGTGGCCGCCGCGCACGGCGGGGCCGTGACGGTGGACAGCGCTCCCGGCCGCACGGTGTTCACCGTGCATCTGCCCGCCCTCGGTCCGGCCGCTCCCCGCCCGGAGCCCGGAACGCGCCGGCGGTCGGACTCACAGGCACAGCACAGTGCCACCACACGGGTGCGACAGGGCGCTTGAGAACAGTCGGTGCCATGCGAACCGACTCTTCTCCCGGCACCCTGCCGGCGCGGGAGCACCTCCCGGCCGGAGACGCCGGCACGCCTGTCCTGGACGTAGTGGTCCCCGTCCACAACGAGGAGAAGGACCTCCAGCCGTGCGTCCGCAGACTGCACGAGCACCTCACGCGCACCTTCCCGTACGCGTTCCGCATCACGGTCGCGGACAACGCGTCCACGGACACCACTGCGCTGGTGGCGGCGCGGCTGGAGGCGGAGATCCCGGAGGTCAGGAGCGTCCGCCTGGAGCAGAAGGGGCGGGGACGGGCGCTGCGGACCGTGTGGTCGGCGTCGGACGCCCCGATCCTCGCCTACATGGACGTCGACCTGTCCACCGACCTCAACGCCCTGCTGCCGCTGGTGGCGCCGCTGATCTCCGGCCACTCCGACCTGGCGATCGGCTCCCGGCTCGCCCGCACCTCCCGGGTCGTGCGCGGCCCCAAGCGGGAGTTCATCAGCCGGGCCTACAACCTGATCCTGCGCGGCTCGCTCCAGGCGCGCTTCTCGGACGCGCAGTGCGGGTTCAAGGCGATCCGGCGCGATGTGGCGCAGGTGCTGCTGCCGCTGGTGGAGGACACCGGATGGTTCTTCGACACGGAGATGCTGGTGCTCGCCGAGCGGGCGGGGCTCAGGATCCACGAGGTGCCGGTCGACTGGGTGGACGACCCCGACTCCACCGTGCACATCGTGCGGACCGCGACCGACGACCTGAAGGGCGTGTGGCGGGTGGGCAGGGCGCTGACCACCGGCTCGCTGCCGCTGGACCGGCTGACCCGGCCCTTCGGTGACGACCCGCGCGACCGCGAACTGACCGACGTGCCCCGGGGGCTCGCCCGCCAGCTGGTCGGCTTCTGCGCGGTCGGCGCCCTGTCGACGCTCTTCTACCTGCTGCTGTACAGCGTCTTCCGGCAGTTCTGCGGCTCGCAGCTCGCCAACGCGCTCGCGCTGCTGGTCTCGGCCGTGGCCAACACGGCCGCCAACCGCCGGCTCACCTTCGGGGTGCGCGGCCGGGGCGGGGCGGTACGGCACCAGGCGCAGGGCCTGGTCGTGTTCGGCATCGGTCTCGCGCTGACCAGTGGTTCGCTCGCCGCCCTGAACGCGGCCACGGACAGCCCGGCGCACTCCACCGAACTGGCGGTGCTCGTCGCGGCCAACCTGGCGGCCACCGTGCTGCGGTTTCTGCTGTTCCGCGCCTGGGTCTTCCCGGAGCGCCGGGAGTCCGCCCCGTCCCCGGCACCGGACGCGCACACGCCGGCCGCCCCGGCCCGGCGCACGACGGCTCCGTACGCACCGGATCAGCGCACCACGGCCCCGTACACACCGCTCCCGCAGCGGCCGGTCGCACCGCCGCGGCCGTACCAGACCACTGCGTTCCGCGCCGGTGAGGCCGCGGACGCCGACTGGAGCGGCGTCACCGACGCGACCGTGCGGTTGCAGCCGGTGCGCCCTCACGACACCGACCCGGGGGATGCCCGATGACCACCCACTACGACCCGCCGACGACAGAGCACGGCACCCCGGCCGTCTGGGGGCCGCCGCCGACCGCGCCCCCGCGGGGCACCGAAGCCGGTGCGCCGAGGCAGCCGTTCGTACGGAGACTGTGGCGCGGCCGGCCCGAGGACCCCCGCTGGGTCCGCCCGGCCCTCCTCGGCCTGCTCGCCACCACCCTCCTGCTGTACCTCTACAACCTCAGCGCCTCCGGCTACGCCAACTCCTTCTACTCGGCGGCGGTCCAGGCGGGCAGCAGGTCCTGGAAGGCGTTCTTCTTCGGCTCGCTGGACGCGGGCAACGCGATCACGGTGGACAAGCCGCCGGCCTCGCTGTGGCCGATGGAGCTGTCGGTCAGGGTCTTCGGACTGCACTCGTGGGCGATCCTCGCGCCCGAGGTGCTGATGGGTGTGGCGACGGTCGCCGTCGTGTACGCGGCCGTGCGCCGCCGGTTCAGCCCGGTGGCGGGTCTGGTCGCGGGCGCGGTGCTGGCGCTCACGCCGGTCGCGGCGCTGATGTTCCGGTTCAACAACCCGGACGCGATGCTGGCCCTGCTGATGTCGGTGGCCTGCTACCTCGTCGTCCGGGGCGTGGAGGACGGCCGTACCAAGTGGCTGGTGTGGGCCGGGGTCGCGATCGGCTTCGCGTTCCTCGCCAAGACGCTCCAGGCGTTCCTGATCCTGCCGGCGCTGGCGGCCGTGTACGCGGTGTGCGCGCCCGTGCCGGTGAGGAAGCGGTTCGGCCAGCTGGCCGCGGCGACGCTCGCGCTGGGCGTCTCGGGCGGCTGGTGGGTGGCGATCGTCGAGCTGTGGCCTGCGTCGTCCCGCCCGTACATCGGCGGCTCGCAGAACAACAGCTTCCTGGAGCTGACCTTCGGCTACAACGGGCTCGGCCGTCTCAACGGCGAGGAGACCGGCAGCGTGGGCGGCGGCGGTGGCGGCGCGGGCGGCTCCGGCATGTGGGGCGAGACCGGCTGGGACCGGATGTTCGACTCCGAGATCGGCGGCCAGATCTCCTGGCTGCTGCCCGCCGCGCTGATCCTGCTCGTCGCCGGCCTGGTGGCCACGCGCAGGGCCCGCCGGACGTCCGTCACCCGCGCCTCGTTCCTGGTCTGGGGCGGCTCGCTGCTGATGACCATGGTGGTGTTCAGCTACATGGCGGGCATCTTCCACCAGTACTACACGGTGGCCCTCGCCCCCTACCTGGCGGCCGTCGTCGGCATGGGCGCCGGGCTGCTGTGGGAGAGGCGGCGGGAGGTGTGGGCGTCGATCGCGCTCGCCGCGTCCGTGGTCGCGGCGGCGGCCTGGGGGTACGTCCTGCTCAACCGCACCCCCGACTACCTGCCCTGGCTGAAGTGGCTGGTCCTGATCGGCGGACTGACCGCGGCGCTCGGCCTGGTCTTCGCCGGCCGGATCTCCCGGCGACTGGCCCTCGCGGCGGCGGCGGTGGGTCTCGTGGCGGCGCTGGCCGGACCCACGGCGTACACCCTGAGCACGCTCCAGGAAGGGCACACCGGCTCGATCGTCACGGCCGGTCCGGCGGGCGCGAGCGTCATGGGCGGCCGGGGCGGCGGTCCCGGTGGTGCCGGTGCGCGGGGCGGCTTCCGCGGCGGGATGCCGGGCGGACAGGGGCAGCGGAACCAGCAAGGCAATGGTTTCCCGGGTGGCGGTGGCCTCGGCGGGGGCACCCCGGCGCAGCCGGGTCAGCAAGGGCAGCGCAACGGCAACGGCTTCGGCTTCCCCGGCGGCCGGACGGGTGAGGGCGGCATGGGCGGCGCCGGTGGCGTGGGTGGCCTGCTGAACGGCGCGAGCGTGTCGTCCGAGGCCAGGAAGCTGCTGGAGCAGGACGCCTCGCGGTACACCTGGGTCGCCGCGTCCGTCGGCTCCCAGAACGCGGCGAGCCACCAGCTCGCCACCGGTGACCCGGTGATGGCGATCGGCGGCTTCAACGGCACCGATCCGTCCCCGACGCTCGCCCAGTTCAAGAAGTACGTCGAGGAGGGCAGGATCCACTACTTCATCGCCGGCGGCGGCATGGGCGGCGGCGGCAACAGCGGCACCGCCTCGCAGATCAGCTCGTGGATCCAGAGCACCTTCAAGAAGGTGACGGTGGGATCGGCGACCTTCTACGACCTCACGCAGAAGGCGAGCGGCTGAGGGCGGCCGGTTGGCCGGGACATGCGTTGTACACCGTATAGCGACAGCTATACGGTGTACGGCATGTCCAGGACCGTGTTGTCGAGCAGCACGGTGAGCCGCGCCAGGCAGATCACGCCGAGGATCAGCCGGCGTCGGGGTGGCCTTGGGGGGCCGCCGACCGCTACGGCCGCAAGAAGATGCTGATCGCCGGGCTCGCCCTGTTCGGCGTCGGTTCGCTCGTGGCCGGACTCGCCGGCAGCACCGGTCAGCTGATCGCCGCACGGGCCGGGATGGGCGTCGGCGGCGCGCTGCTGGTGACCACCACGCTGGCCGTGGCGATGCAGA
This sequence comes from Streptomyces sp. NPDC004658, assembly GCF_040609555.1. Lineage (NCBI taxonomy): Bacteria > Bacillati > Actinomycetota > Actinomycetes > Kitasatosporales > Streptomycetaceae > Streptomyces > Streptomyces sp. NPDC004658. The sequence continues at coordinate 3,480 of NZ_JBEXKG010000132.1, read as the reverse complement.
TCTCCTCCCCCGCGCAGCAGCCGAAGGCGATCGGCGTCTGGAGCGCGGTCAACGCGCTGGGCTTCGCCGGCGGCCCGCTGATCGGCGGCTTCGTGCTCGACCACTTCTGGTGGGGCGCGATCTTCCTGATCAACATCCCGGTCGCGGCGCTCGGCCTGGTCGCCGTGGTGGTGCTCGTACCGGAGTCGAGGAACCCGCGCGGTGACCGCCCGGACCCGGCGGGCGCGGTGCTCTCCACCATCGGCATGGCCTCGCTGGTGTCCGCGATCATCTCCGGGCCGGGGCACGGCTGGACGTCGGCGCGCGTGCTCGGCACGGCGGCCGTGGCCGTGCTGGTGCTGAGCGCCTTCGCCTGGTGGGAGAGCCCGGCCGGCGAGCCGATGCTCGACCTCCACTTCTTCCGGGACCCGCGGTTCACGGGGGCGGTCGCCGGGGCCGTGCTCATCGTGTTCGGCATGGGCGGCGCGTTGTTCCTGCTGACGCAGCACCTTCAACTCGTGCTCGGGTACGCGCCGCTGGAGGCCGGGCTGCGGACCGCTCCGCTCGCGCTGACCGTGGTGGCGCTCAACTTCACCGGGCTGTCGGCGAAGTGGTCGGCACGGCTGGGCACGCCGGTGTCGATCGCGCTGGGCATGGTGTGCATGGCCGCGGGCCTGGTGTCGATCGCCGAGGTGGACTCCGGGGGCTATGCGGGGACGCTGCTCGGGCTGTTGCTGATCGGCGCGGGGTGCGCGGTGGCGAATCCGGCGATGGCACACGCCATCATGAGCGCGAACCCCCCGGAGAAGGCGGGGGTGGGGGCCGGGATCAACGGCACCCTCGCCGAATTCGGGAACGGGCGCGGCGTTGCCGTGCTGGGTGCTGTGCTCAGCTCTTCCGTGGCGTCGGGGCAGCCGTTGTCCGCCGCGCTGGGCGCGGGTCAGTTGGTGGGCGCCGTCGCGGTGCTCGTCGGGGGCATCCTGGCGGCCGGATTGCTTCGGCGGGCGGAGAGGGTGTCCGCCTAGCGGCTCGGGGGATGGGGTAGTCGGGCGACTGTGGGTGCGTTGTGGCTGGTCGCGCAGTTGCCCGCGCCCCTAGGTTGGGACAGTGAGCGCAAACGAGGAAGGGCCGCCGGTGGCGAAGGCAGCAGGTCGGTCGGCGCGCGACAGCGTGTGGCTGGAGGGCAGGGCCCGGCGCGGTGGGCGCAGTGGGCAGCCGTCCGGGCTGGACCGGGAGCGGATCACCGCGGCCTCCGTGCGGCTGCTGGACGCCGAGGGCCTCGCCAAGTTCTCCATGCGGCGGCTGGCGGCCGAGCTGAACGTCACCGCGATGTCCCTGTACTGGTACGTCGACACCAAGGACGACCTGCTCGAACTCGCCCTGGACGCGACCTACGCCGAGCTGCGGCTGCCCGACCCGGAGGACACCGACGAGGACTGGCGGGAGCAGCTGCGCGCGCTGGCCATCGCCTACCGGGCGCTGCTGGTCCGCCACCCCTGGCTGTCCCCGCTGGCCGGACGTTTCCTCAACATCGGCCCGAACTCGCTCGCGTTCTCGCGGGCGGTCCAGCGGGTCGTCCGGCGCGCCGGGCTGCCCGCGCACGGGGTGACCGGGGCGATCTCGGCCGTCTTCCAGTTCGTGTACGGCTTCGGCACGATCGAGGGGCACTTCCTCACCCGGATAGCGGACACCGGGTTGAGCGCCGACGAGTACTTCGAGCAGGCCATGTCCCTGGTGGACGAGGTTCCCGGGACCGCCGAGATGATGAAGGAGTCCAAGGCCCTCATGGCGGCGCGCGGTGGTGACACGGTGGCCGAGATGCTGGACCGCGACTTCGCCTTCGCCCTGGACCTGCTGATCGCCGGCATCGAGGCGATGGTCGCCCGCGGCTGACCGCCCCCGTCACGAGCCGCACACCGCGAACCGGCCCTGGCGGGCCGAGGCCGGCCTCGGCGATCACTCGGACGCCGGCCACCGCCCTGGCGGGGTCATCCGGCATGCGCGATCAGTCGGACACCAGCCGTGCCGGGAACCCGCCGGTCGCCACCGGGCCCCATCGTTCGGGGGTGACCCGGATGATGGACTTGCCCTGCCTGACCATCGCCTGGCGGTACTCGTCCCAGTCGGGGTGTTCGCCGGCGATGTTGCGGTAGTACTCGACCAGCGGTTCCACGGAGTCGGGTGTGTCGACGACCTCGGCCGTGCCGTCGATCTGGACCCAGGGGCCGTTCCAGTCGTCGCTGAGGACGACCAGGCTGACCCGGGGGTCCCGCTTGGCGTTGCGGGTCTTGGCCCGCTCGGGGTAGGTCGAGACGACGATCCGGCCGGAGTCGTCCACGCCGCAGGTCAGGGGGGACGCCTGCGGGGAGCCGTCGGCCCGGCGCGTGATCAGCAGGGCGCGGTGCCGCGGGCGTACGAAGTCCAGCAGCTCGTCCAGCGATACACGGGTGTTGGTAGCGATGTTCGGTGCCATGGAGGGCAGCCTAGGGGCAGCGGGCGCCCCCGTGGCTGACCCTGCTGAGCCTATGTCTACGCCTGGGGCAGGGAGTCGCCCTGCACCGCCTGGATGTCCAGCTCGACCTTCAGCGTGGTGCCGATCGCCGCGATCCCGGCCTGGAGGACCTGGTTGTAGTTCATCGCGAAGTCCTCGCGGTGCAGTTCGGTGGTGGCCCGGAACGCGGCGCGGGTGCCGCCCCACGGGTCGGCGCCGGTGCCCAGGTAGGCCAGGTCCAGGTCGACGGGTCGTACGACCCCGTGCAGGGACAGCTCGCCGTGCACGGTCCAGCGGTCGGAGCCGGCCTGCGTCAGTCCCGTGGAGCGGTAGGTGATCTCGGGGTGGTTCTCGACGTCGAGGAAGTCCGCGGAGCGCAGGTGCGTGTCCCGCATGCCGTTGCCGGTGTCGATGGACGCGGCCTTGATCACCGCCTCCACGCGGGACTTGGCGACGTCGTCGGGCGCGATCTCGATCGTGCCGCCGAACTCCGTGAACCGGCCGTGCACGCTGGAGATGCCCAGGTGCTGGGCGACCGCGGCGACGGAGGAGTGCGCCGGGTCGATGGTCCAGGGGCCGGGCGGCGGCAGCTCGGTGCCGCCCTGCCGGGCCAGTGTGACCGTGCCGACCTCGGCCCGGCCGCTGCCGGTGACGATCGCGCTGGACGCGGCGGGCGCGTAGCCGACGGCGGTCACGATCACGGTGTACGCCCCCGGCGCCAGCTCGGTGGTGTCCCGTACGGCCCCCTCGGCGTCCGCCTCGGCCCGCAGCACCTGCGTGCCGGTCATGTCGGTCACCGTGACGACCGCGTGCGACACGGCCCACCCGTCCCGCGTACGGATCTTCGCGGTCAGTCCCATCCCGTTTCTCCCTGAAAAAAGCTCAAAAACTGGTCGTATGAGACCGGCCCGTGGCGGGCGCGCCCCGGCGCGCACGGCACCGAACTGGAGTCCCTCGGCTGGTACGGGCTCCAGCATCTGCACGCCCACGACAAGACCGCCGGCGTCGGC